>MIDO01000063.1:766-21261 GCA_001831055.1 Verrucomicrobia bacterium GWC2_42_7
GAGAGAAACAACCTTCTGTGATATAGTTTAGTTTTTGCTATCACATCCTAAAATCTCCCTTTTCTTATGAAAAGAAGAGTTTTCGGGTCCTGATCTATTCCTACTTTTTTTGTTGGTCCAGGATGTTATTGATAAGATCGGGACGATCGGCGAGCGGGATCTTTTTCCTAAAAAGGAAAGAGAAGAGCTTGAATTTCCACTTACTTCTCTTTTGTTGAGGTTTTGATGCTCTAAATGAGGCTTGTTCGGGATTTTTTGACAAAAAAGAAAGAAGTGAGTTTTTTTGAGCTGGGTTTTCCTTAGCCATGGCAGTAATGATTGTTAGTTGTTGCTTGATTTTTTCGATATCTTGCCTCAATGAATCAAGTTGAGGATGCCAATAAGCATCTAAAAATTCACTCGTGACCCAAGCATTCTCAACCCTCTTAAGCTCCTCAGAAAAGACTCCCTTTAAGTAAGTTCGCCTTGATTCCCTTTCCTCTATTGGATAAGAGGCAATCCAATTTTCTACTTGCTGCGGAATTGATTGCCTCATTAC
Source organism: Verrucomicrobia bacterium GWC2_42_7 (assembly GCA_001831055.1). Lineage (GTDB taxonomy): Bacteria > Verrucomicrobiota > Verrucomicrobiia > Opitutales > GWC2-42-7-A > GWC2-42-7-A. Next base: position 1,305 of record MIDO01000063.1, read on the forward strand.
ACATTCGTAATCTTCAAACCTTTTTTCTTTATAATAGATATAAGCACGTCGAATATTTTCTTTTATCGACTCTAACACTTCCTCTCCACCTCCTGCGGGCTCCATACTTTCATTAAAAACAAAATTTGTATAAATTGCAATGACTATAGTTATAGTAAAATAGATTGAGAACGGAGATGCGGAAACCCTTCTTTTTAAGGTAAAAAAGAAGGGTTTCCGCAAATCTTCCCAAGAAAAACCAATAATTTGGCAATCAAAATCTTACAGATTTTGATTGCCAAATAAATTTAAGCCATTGCATATTTCAAGGTGAACCACAAAAGCGACTCGACTGTCAATACATTTCACTATAATATCAAACACAAAAGTTTCTCGATTTTGGATGCATTTAACTATAGCTATATAAAAAAGAACCCCTTTAAAAAGGGGTTCTTTTTTAATCAAGAAAAGGTGTCGAAAACTAATAGGTGTAAGTTACGGTAACACCACCGACAGAAACAGTAAGGTTACCACTTGTCCGTACGACTAGACCGGTATAACTTTCTCCTGCAACTGGTTTTATTGTACGCAAATAAGCGGTTGTTGCGGTAGAATGAACTATGCTCGTATAATTAGCCGTAGTCACTCCTTGATCTAACAGATACTGCTGACCTGCAGCTGCGAGTTGACGCAAGTTATTGAGAGCCGCCTTTTGTTGAGCACCTGACCTTACTTTCTGAAAAGCAGGAATTGCCATCGAGGCAAGTAATCCAATGATGACCACTACAATCATGATTTCAACCAGCGTAAATGCACTCTTTTTTTGGCGTATTTGTTTCATAGTTTTTTCGATTTTCAGCTGCAGAGAAGTCTCTCCAACACTGAGTCTTATGATCTTAGTTATGTAGATTAAAAAAATCGGTATTTTTATAGTAGGGTTCGATATTGATCCTCCTTCCGAATCCCTTTATTTTTTCTCAAAAAGAAAGAGGTTCTGGGCTTCATAGAAAAACCAGCAATTCTACGCGAACCCTTTTAGAAAGAGCTTCAGGGAGATAGGATATATGCCACTAAACGCCCCCAGGTAAGCTAATCCCCGGTGAAGATGTAGCTTACCTTAAGATAGAAATATATTTTATTGACCTAAAAAAGGATTTTTTAGAACTGTCTAAAGCCAGACATCTTTTTTAACTAAATTCAGCTAGCAAAAAGCCCCTTTTGTGAAGGAATTCCTTTTTTTGAAACTCAAGGAAAGGAATCGAAAACTAATAGGTGTAAGTTACGGTAACACCACCGACAGAAACAGTAAGGTTACCACTTGTCCCTACGACTAGACCGGTATAACTTTCTCCTGCAATTGGTTTTATTGTACGCAAGTAAGCGGTTGTTGCGGTAGGATCCACTATACTAGTATAATTAGCCGTAGTCACTCCTTGATCTAACAGATACTGTTGGCCTGCAGCGGCAAGTTGGCGCAAATTATTGAGGGCAGCTTTTTGCTGGGCATCTGATCTTACCTTTTGAAAGGCTGGAACTGCCATTGAGGCAAGTAATCCGATGATGACCACCACGATCATGATTTCAACTAGCGTAAAGGCGCTATTTTTTTGTCTTATTTTTTTCATAGATTTTGTCAATTTGTTGGTTAATGGAAAATCCCTCCGCCGCAGGGACTAGGAATCATTAAATGAGAAGATTGGGTCATAGGCAAGCATATTTTTCTTTATGAGGAGAAGGTTTTTCACATCAATCAATCAATCAATCAATGACTAACTGTGTGGTTGCAAGTTTCATTGTTGTTTGGCGGAGTTGATCGCTAATGATTTTAGCAATGGACCTCATCAACAAAAATGCAACTTGCGCATCGCTCTTTAAAATTGCGTCGAAATGAGAAGTTTCTATCATCAAAGTAGTCGTTTCTTCAGTCGCTTGTACTGAAGCTGATCGACAAGTACGATCCAATAAAGCCATTTCTCCAACAAAGTGGCCTGGTAATATCTTCGCGACGACAATATTGTGCCCCTCTCCTACCCTTTTCAAGACCTTTACTATCCCATCCATGATGTAATAAAGGGCATCACCAACTTCCCCTTCATTGAAAATAATTTCATCTTTTTGGAAGGTTTTGATATGGCAATGGGTCGCAATCACACTCATTTGCTTCGGATTAAGTTCCGCAAATATGGGTTGTTCAACAAGCAGATCCAAAATGTTCTTCATAGGAGCCTTAGGATAACTCAAAAAAAGCCCACTTGTCAATCTTTTTACTGTTAAATATCTTGAAGCAAAATGCGAAAACCTTCCTTTCCACAGGGGAAAAAAGAGTTTTTCGCTTTCCAAAGAAAAGCGATCATCGTCGAAGTAAAATCTATCGATTTATCTTCGGCGAGAGAAAAGGAGTTGGACCTCTTAATTGCAGTATACTATATATAGCAAACTGAAAATCTATTGACACAAACAGATGGCTATTTTCAAGAAAAGAATAAACTCGATCATTTTTTCCGAAAAGTCTAGAACCCATTTTTTTACCTTAGTACCTGAAAAAGGAGGGTTTCCGCGACCTTTCCAAGAAAAACCAACGATTTGGCGACCAAAATCTTACAGATTTTGTCGCCAAATAGGTTTAGATCATTACACATTTCGATATGAAACGCAAAAGCGCCTCGATTCTCAAGATGATCAACTATATAGCCAAACAGAATGAGGTTGACCCAAAAAAGAGGCATCGTTGAGAACTTAAACAAAATCCATCTTATCAGGCCGATCAAATTCGAAGAATTTGATCGGCCTGATTATTGGTTTTTCTTAGGGGAGGTCCGGAACCCCTTTCTTTTTTACCTCAAAAAGAAAGGGGTTCCGGTGGGCCCACTTATTTCTTCTTTACTGTATAATTCTCAGGAGTTTTGCAGGTACCCATCTATTTTGTTTCCGGTGATGACACCGTAGTTGATAGTCCCCAACCACCCAGACATTATAATACCGACGGACCCTGCATGGTACATACCATGCACATGGTCAGACAAGGCTAAAGACACATCGAGGCCTTCAAATTTTGTGCCAAAGGAAGCCCCGTGTATATGTTTTGTATAGTGCTCAAAGGTCTTTGGGGTCGCCGATTCGATCCAATCAATCTTTGTCCGTATGTCTGGAATGAGCCGTTCCAAGGCGGCAACCGTTTCCTCTTCTAGTCTTTTCTTTTCCTGTGCGTATTCCTCTTTTGATAATCGATTCCAATGTTCGTAATGTGCATTTTGGGAGGAAACTATGGCATATTGCGATTTGGACTGAGGTCGTGTTTGTGGATAGTAAATCGAAAAAGTTCTGCTTTTGGTTTCAAAACTCAACAATTCGTCACTTGAAAATGAAGCTGCTTCTGAGGTAAAAATAAGGTCGCCAATGTTTGGAATGGATTCGCCTTCTCGAATGCCCATGTAAACCTGACAAGAACTTGTGTTTATACGAACATCTTTGGCCTTTTGGACATAGGCTCCCGGCAAATTGTTTTCTCCAATAAAATCGAGCACGGTTGTCCGAAGGTTCGCATTAGATAAGATACTCTTGCAGGCAATTTCTTTGCCATTAACGACAATTCCCTTTACCAAGGGAACTTTTCCTTGTTTATCCAATATCACCTTTTCTGCAGAGCAATTTTTGCGAATATCCACACCATTTTTGCGCAACTCATGAGTTATTTGCTCAATAAAGAAATCCGTTCCTCCTTTAAAGGTATAGACGCCTTGACTCATGAAATTGGAGAATACGATACCATAAGTAATCGCAGGATCCGAAAGCGTCGAACCATTCGCATAGGTAATGGGCTCCATTAACAAGCGATGAATATCAGGCCTGTTAGGGAAAAACTCTTCAAACAATTCGCCAGTCGTACGCTTGTCATTGTCATAAAAATTCATGCCGCGCAAATGATCAAAGAAAGCCTCGATTTTTTCTCTGGTTAAACCAAATTTTTCTTCCAATAAGCGAGTGAAGTCTTGACGATCAAAAGTAGTCTGAATACTGAACTGAGGATTAATAAAACGGATATCCTTCAATTGCACAATCGCATCGGCGATCTCTTTACTCCAATATTTTCGACAGGATTTTATCATCCCGACAGGAAATCCATGCAACGAAACATCGAATATATGCCCGTTCTTGCGCTTAAACCACGCAGCTAACCCACCTAATTGGAAATGCTGCTCTAGTAAAAGCACTTTTCTCCCGTGCTTCGCTAGATAATTGGCACCTGTCAATCCCGCTAGTCCGCTACCAATGACAACAACATCGTAGCTTTCTTTAACCCCGTTTAACAAATCTCTTCCCATAGGGCATCAAGGATTAATTTTTTCGTCAAGAAACTGAAATAATTCTGTTTCATTTAGGCGAATTTGTTTCGTCGTATCGCGATCTCTTAAAGTAACGGTGCCATTTTCGAGAGTTTCATAGTCAATGGTAACCCCAAAAGGCGTTCCTACTTCGTCCATTCGACGATAACGGCGACCAATCGCACCAGCGGCATCATAAGCTACAGGCCAACGACGTTGCAATTTTTTATACAAGTTACGTGATTTTTCCACAAGTTCTGGCTTATTTTTGACAAGCGGAAAAACACCTACCTTGATAGGGGCCATGCGTGGATGGAAGCGTAAAACAGTGCGCTTCTCTCCCTCTATCTCGTCTTCGTCATAGGCAGAACAAAGAATAGCTAAGAAAATTCTATCAACGCCCACAGCGGGTTCAATAACGTGAGGTAAGTACTTGGCCTTCTTCTCCTCATCAAAATACTCTAATGACTTTCCGCTTGCCTCTTGATGTTGCGTTAGGTCGAAACAGCCCCGCGCCGCAATTCCCTCAAGTTCTTGCACCCCAAATGGATACTTAAATGTAATATCCGTACATGCTCGAGAATAGTGAGCCAATTTGTTCTTCGGGTGGACATCTAATCCAAGTAACTCTTCGCGTAATCCAATGCTTTTATGCCAATTCAACCGAGACTCAATCCAATCTGCATGCAGTTTTTCCCAATCAGCATCTGGAGCAATAAAATATTCCATTTCCATCTGCTCAAATTCACGCGAACGAAATACAAAATTTCTTGGAGTAATTTCATTGCGGAAAGAACGCCCCATTTGCGCAATACCAAATGGAACCTTTACACGGGAAGTGTCTACCACATTCCTAAAATTAACAAACATCCCCTGAGCCGTCTCGGGTCTTAGATAAGCGATTGCAGACTCATCCCTCAAGGCACCAATATAGGTCTGGAACATGAGATTAAAGTCTCTAGGCGGAGTCAATGAACCAGCCTTCCCAGTTCCCGGTGAAGGAATTAATATATATTCATGGGGCTTTGCTTCTGTATAAGGCTTCAATACAACCTTTTCCAAAAGCCCTTGCTTTCCAAGTTTCCTCTTAAGAGAATCGGCTTTTTCATCAGCCTCTGTCTGCATGTTTCCATTCTCCAACAAGGAAATATATCCAATATTCTCTCCAGCAACGATGACTTCTCCAAAAAATAATTGGTCTGCCCGATATCGCAACTTGGATTCCTTGCAATCGACCATGGGATCAGAAAATCCCCCTATATGTCCAGAGGCTTGCCATACTTTAGGATGCATGATGATCGAACAATCAATGCCCACGACATCTTCCCGACAGTGCACAATATCGTGCCACCACGCATCTTTTATATTTTTGCGCAGTTCTACCCCCAAAGGACCATAGTCAAAAAAACCATTGCACCCACCATAAATTTCAGATGACTGAAAGATAAATCCTCTCCTTTTACACAACGATACGATCGTTTCCATAGATGGCTCAATAACACTCTTGCTTCCGTTCATAAAAGTTAACCCTCTCTTAAATTTATAGGGAATTTACACATAATAAGTTCAGAAGTAACAAAAAGAAAAATCCTTCCTTTCCTCAAAAAAGAAAGATTCCTCTTTTTCAAAGAAAAGAGGAAATCATCCAAATAAAATCTAGCCATTTTACTTAGATAGAAAAACCTTTTGCCACCCGCTAACCCTAGTAACACGCTATACATAACACACAACACCAATTTTTGAAAAGACGTCAAGTTAACTTTTTCAAGCAACCTTGATCTTTTTAATGAAAATCCACGATAAGAAGATTTGGGGAAACCGCTTTTATAGTCAATTATACTAAGAAGAAAGGCTTCCGCATTTCCCGAATGGAAATGGATATTGCCGGATACAAATCATAATAAATTTCTTCGGCGAGGGATATTATTTATTGATTAATGGGTTATATTTTTTCAAAAAATTCCTTATCCAGGATTCGCGTTAGGAACCTATTCCCTCTGCATAAGTTTTAAAGAAAAGCTAATTAATGGTTGATTTCCTGGAAAAATTTTATTTAAATGCAGATAAGTCGGGGCGTGCTCGGTTTTGTGAGTGTATGATATGCCTAGGTGCTTGGATGAAAAGAGGGGTTGATATTAATGGCAAGGAAAAAACAGCAACGCGGAGTGTTTCTCTTCATGTCTGACTTTACGATCAGAGTTGCACAAGTCTCTAATTTAGAGACTCCATTGATAGTGGAATCCTTAGATGAGATCCCCTATGAACTTAATGGCGATGATACTGCTGAACTACTCAGAAACGCTGTAAAGGGGAAAGAAGGCAAGTATTTGATGGGAGCTTGCGGTGTTGCTTTTTGTAGCCAATTCTTGCATAAATTGAAGCTGGAGAACAAGTACCGTTCGATAACAGCAGATGCATTTCCTGAAATACTAAAGGAACGTTTTAACGTAAATGTTGAAGAAAACAGCGTTGCAGTTATTAGTGGAGAGACAGGACAAGACTATAATCCGGAAACAGATACATCAAAAGATATTTTATTTTGTGGGGCATTGACGTCTTCTTTTCGAGAAAGGCAATCTCTTTTGGTTTCAGCGAATATTTTCCCTGTTCGACTAGAGCTAGGGATAATAGGCTCGATCGGTAGCATACTGTCATATGCTAATCAGATAGAGAACAAAGATCCCTTTTTGTTTATCGATATCGATAGTCACAAGACACAAGTTCTAATCCTTAAAGAGGGGCAAGTTGAGGTAGCTCATGCCATCCAACACGGATTCAATGCCATGTTGCCACACTTACAACGATCATTGAAGTTTCACGATGAAAGTTCAACAAAGGAAGCGCTCTATTCTGGATCTCTATCAAACACCGAAGAATCCCAAACCTTAGCGCTAGAAAAGATCGTGAAAGAACTGAAGTCCTATACAGGTTTCTACGAAGTGCAAACGGGTAGGACAATTAATCACGTTTATTTTAATGGGCTTTCGCAGCGCATGGATTGGATCGCGCAACACTTAGCGGAAAAACTGTATTTGCAACTGATGGCTGTAGACTTTTCAAAATGGCTGCCCGCTCAAAAAATTTCATGTGATCAATCAATTAAATTAGAAAATTTACACTCATCGTGGCTAACCCTATTTAGTCTAATGAGTAACGTAATCGAGAAAACCCCTGATGTCTCTATTCCAAAAGAAAGTAAGTAAAGAACCTACCTCAACTCCATGGCATGTTGATTTTCTGGATAAAAAAGCACTGCCAGATGTAGGGGTTGTCCCTATTGGATTCATTGCCATTTGTTGCGTGGGAGCTGTATTAGCCATCTTGCTTGCAGTGATTTTATATTTTCAATTTAATATCAGCAACCTTAACACAGATATTATTGAATTACAGAAGTTTATAGACAAAAGAGATGCGAATAATAAAAAAATGCTGGGGTACTCTGCTGATTTTTTAAAAAAGGGAAAGGTGATCGGAGACTTACACAATGCCATTCTTCCTCTAACAGATTTGACTGAAGTAATCTTTTCTGTAGTCGCTTCTAAACCAAATACCATCTTTCTATCGCAAATAAAATGCAAGCCACAGGCTGTTTCAGATCAAGAAAAAAAGCCAGGGAGTGTCGTCATGTATGAGATTCACCTAGAGGGTAGCGCGCAAGAATTGGATGACGATAAAGCAATTGGGTGTGTAAGCGAATACAAAAATTCGCTGACACATAACCTTTTTTTACGAGGTCACTCTATTGATGTAACCATTGATGATGTTAAGAGAAATGGTTCTTCGAAACTAATTGAATTTATCATTTCGATTTCATTAAAACTTTCATGAGCGAGATTTCTTCAGCCAATATATTGAATTTCTTTAAACGATACAGGGTGCTGGTAGCTGAAGTTATTGGTATAGTAGCGCTTATATTTATTATTGTTTTTCAGCGCGTGACAATTGCAGAAAAAAGTCTTATTCAGAGTGCACTTCAAGAAGGAAAGCAGTCCATTGTTACCAATGAAGGAAACGCCAAAGGACTAAAGAAAGACTTAGACGAATTAAATGCTGTTTTTTCTAGAGTGGAAGAAAGGCTACTCATTCCTTCCAAAAAAACCGAAATTCTTCGATTCTTCTGGGATCAAGCTGCTCGCTATCGATTGTCTATCGATAATCCTCCGGCGCCGTCTCTCTTTAATATTTCTCGAAAATCCATTGTGGATTCCTTGTCCAAACCGGATCCTAAGGACTTTCTAAAAGTTAATTTCAAAATCCAAGTAAAGGGAAACTTCAATAATGTCTTACTCTTTATGCATTCCTTGCAACGAGAGAAATACATTGGAACAATCACTGAACTACATCTTGAAAATGAAGTTGAATCAGGGAATGTCCTTTGCTCATTCGGAATAAATTTCATTGGGAGTGTAACTAAGCATGAATAGAACGGGAAAGAGATCCTCAATGAAGGGTGGTTTTCTTAAGATTCAGACGCTATCTTCGATTAAAATTCTTTGGAGATTTCAACAGATCTCAATATCGAGAATATTGTTCTTTCTGTTTCTATTGATGGATTCGCAATTGGTTTTTGGACTAGATTCTGTTGTTGCACCAAGTCAACGGAAAACTGTGCTGAAATCAGGACAGGAACTATTGAAACCAGTAGATAAAGGACTTAGGGAAATTATAATAAATGACCTTTATAATCCATTCACAGCAATTACAAGGCCTCCCATCATAGAAAAGTCAGATGTCTTTTATCCAGAGGATGTGATGCCCAGTGAGAGCATTTTAAGTCCAATACCTTCATCTATGCCAATCGTTGGAATGGATGATCTTTCTATACTGAAAGAATTTGCTCAAAAGGGAAAAGCCACAGGAAGTTACTTCGTCAACAACAAAAGGGTTCTTGTTTTTAAGGGAAGACTAGTTCGGGAGGGAGACTCGGTCAAATTGAACTACGGTGATCGCTCTATAGCTATAGTCATAGAGAGGGTAGATGATAGTTCATATACACTTCGGCTCAATCAAACCAGATTGAACGTAAAATTTAACTCAACTTTAAACCGGAAAAACTAACAGACGTTTATTATGAAAAAAAAGGGAAAGTTCATCTTTTCTGTGTTTCTAATGGAGGGGTGCCTCTTTTGTTACGCAGCTACCGCGGGAGATAATAGCATGGGCTCAATTACAAGCACAGTAGCCCCGACAGTCATAATCCCTGAAAAGGAGAACGTTATATCCGACACAACATCGGACCTTACCTCCGTTACCCCGCTTACTCCCAATCTCGAAATAAAAGCAGAGACAAATGAAAAGGAGAATCGGGAAACAACCAATAATGTCTCCCAGACACCCGGTGTTGTGCAAATTAAGCCTTTGGTTCCCGAAATAACTCCGACCGCGCCGAGCATCCTAGAGATTCAGCCAATTCCCGAGATTAATCCTGTTGTTACGAATGGGCCTGCCTCAGCAGATGGGTCCGGCATGCCAGTTGTGGGGAATCTGGCTGCTGATTCAAAGAAAAACATCATTACCTTAAACAAAAAAAACAGTGACACAGAGAAAAGTTCCGTAGAAAAAGACAGAGACATCCAAACCTCTGCAGCTTTGGATAAAGGTGAAGTAATTTCTGTTGATTGCCCAGATGAGGAAGTGAGAGTAATCATAAGAAACGTTGCCGATTTATATGATCTGAATGTTATTGTTCCTGCTGAGCTAGCCGGTCGAGCTTCGATTAGACTAAGAGACGTCAGTTGGGAACAAATATATCGAGCAGTCCTGGAACCTACAGGATATGTATTTATCACCGACGGGAATATTATAAAAGTAAAGAAATTATCAGAAGTAGAAAGTGAACCTCAAAAAACAGAAGTTATTCAATTAAAGTATTCTATTGCCGCAGATCTCATCAAGGAGTTAAAAGACATTACAGATGAGGCCGCAAATGAATCGATCATTGCTAATACCCGAACAAATTCACTGATCGTAAAAACAAAAGGATCAAAGCTAGAGACGATTACCCGACTAATCAAAGCATTGGATACTCCTGAGAAACAAGTTATGATCGAAGCCAAGTGGCTGAATGTAACTCGAACAAATGATGATAAGAAAGGAATAGACCACACGACATTTTGGGGTGGGAGCAGCAAGCCGGCAGAATACACAAGTACACTGGATAATTTGACTTTTGATGCCCACAAAGGGAAGTTGGGACACAATGCGACCTCTGTTCTTAGCCTACCAGACTACCAAGCTCTGCTCTACTTTTACGAGCACGACCAAAAAACAAAGGTAACCGCAAGCCCTACTGTTATCACCATGAATAATTCTACCGCATCGATAAACATAGGAACCGATATCCCCGTCCCCAAATTTGAACTTAATACACTCACTGGTAAAATGAATATCAATGGGTTTGAATATAAACCTACAGGCACACTTCTAAAAGTTACTCCCAAAGCTCAAGATAACCTGATTACCATGAAAATCCAACCTGAACTATCCGCACTAAACGATGATCAAGGAAAATCTTTTGATACAGGTAATGGAAAATTGTATGCCTATGACGTAAAGAAAGTGGAGAGCACCGTAACCATAGAAAGTGGTTATACAGTTGCTATAGGTGGGCTCATGAGCGAGACAACCTCTATGGACAATAAAAGACTTCCTGGCATAGGGGATATTCCTGTCTTCGGATATCTCTTTGGTTCAAAGGTCAAGAACATCACCACTTCGGATTTAATCATCTTTATTACAGCCACTACCATCGGCTACGATGGGACAATGATTAGGCCTAACAAAGAAGGAAATAACAGTGTTGCAAACCTAGACCCACGAAAGTATGATTCATTAGAAATAAGTCCTTCCGACTTACCAGGGTATAAAGTTCCTTCTGAACAACAAAAGAAGATCGACCAGGTACAAATCATGAAAAAAGAAGCTTTTGAAAAAGCCTATACTCAAAAGCTAGATGGACAACTCGCACCAAAGAAAGAACTGAACACCCGCAAACGCCGAGGCCGCCGTAGTTCTTAGGGACTTGAGGGGAAACTGCTTTTGGTCACCCAAAAGCAGTTTCCCCTCACCCCTTCCGAAAAAGAGATACCCGCGCAAATATTTCTACTCCGGAATAGGCTCTGAAAAAGCAACATCTTCCGTTAAGGGAAATAGTATAGTTAAATACATTGAAAAGGGAGATGCGGAAACCCTTCTTTTTTGCTCTCCTCATACACAATCGAGCAGAAAGGCATTAGTTCAGAATTTTGAGAAGGCGGGCAAGGTGAGGGCAAGGGAGCGTACCTACGTACGTAATCGAATGTGAATCCGCAAGCCCAACGCACTCAAAACTTAAAATCCTTTTCTTTTACCATTTTTCATTGTGCCGCAGAAAGATGTTAGTTTAAGATTTTGAGCAGGCGGGCAAGGTGAGGGCAAGGGAGCGTACCTGCGTACGTAACCGAGCACGAATCCGTAGACCAACGCACTCAAAACTTAAAATAACATCTTTCTGGGGTGGTACTTTTTATGAGCTTCTATGATGCGTTTTGAATCGACGGCAGTGTAGATTTGAGTAGTTGAAATATCGGAGTGACCCAACATTTCCTGGATAGCGCGAAGGTCGGCACCGTTTGAGAGCAGGTGGGTGGCAAAAGAATGCCGCATGAGGTGAGGTTTTACAGGTTGGGAGATACCTGCTTTTTTTGCATAATCTCTGATTTGTAACCAGAAGGTTTTTCGAGAGATAGGTTTCCCGAGTTGGCTAATAAATAGGCCACTGCCTGTTTTTGGCTTAACAAGTAAGGGTCTTCCTAACGTTAGGTAATTTGCTATGGCACTGATGGCCTTTGATCCGACTGGAACAGCACGCTCTTTAGAACCTTTTCCATACACACGGAGAAAGCCTTCCTCGACATTGATGGATTGTAAGGTTAGTTTGCATAATTCTGAGACACGCAAGCCGCTGCTGTATATCAATTCCAGCATCGCTTTATCTCGCAAGCCATGGGGAGTTGAGCAATTGGGTGCATCCATGAGGGCTTCTACTTCCTTTGGCGACAGTGTTCCTGGGAGGGACCGTCTGACCTTAGGGCAAGAGAATAATTCCATAAAATTAGCCTTCCTCACCCCTTCCCTTACGAGAAACTTAGCGAGGGTGCGCAATGCCGAAACTTTCCGAGCTAGACTTGTTACGGTATAATTTTCTTCACTTAGGGAATTTACCCATTCTGAGACATGTTCTTGGGAAACATGTTCCCATTCATTAACGGTTTCCTTAATGACATCCTGGAATTGTTTTAAATCATTTTCGTAGCTGTCAACGGTATTTTTCGATAACCCCTTTTCGAGCTCAATAAATGCCAAAAATCGATTAATTCCCTCTTCTAACAGCATATGGTTATCTTTACATTCCTCGGCTTATGCTCAACCCTAAAATGAGCACTTATCATAAGTTGTTAAAAATAAACAAATTAAGCAAACAAAAAAAACAAATTGACTAACGCTTTTAATTGTGCTCCGATGGTAACTTCTAGTTAACCTCTCGTCACTAATTTAAACCATTAAGATTATGACCAAAAATAATGCTCCCCTAACATCTAAGCAAGTTGATCGTGAATATGCCTATTGGAGAACACGGTTAACGTATGCTTTGATTTTCGGTTATGCTTCTTTTTATCTCGTTAGGCAAAACGTCGCTATTGCAGCCCCAAGTATGTTTAAAGAATTTGGCTTTACCAAAGCTGAATTTGGATGGGCTTTTTCAGCTTTTTCAATTATTTACGGTTTATTCAAGTTCATAAGTGGTGCTGTTTGTGACCGTTCTAGCGCTCGCTATTTTCTCCCCATTGGACTTTTTTGCGCAGCCATTTGCAGCTTGGTCATGGGCTTGACAGACTCCATTATGGTCTTTGGTGTAATGTATGCCCTCAATGCCTGCTTTCAATCCATGGGCTGGCCTTCTGTTACACGATCTTTAACTCAATGGTTCTCCCCCAAACAACTGGGAACTCGTTGGGGAATCGTGAATGGATCCCACCAAATAGGTTCTGTCCTTATTTTGATGGGGGGAGCTTGGCTGGTAACGGCATTTAATTGGCGTTACGCTTTTATAGTTCCTTCTGCTCTATGCATGGGATTAGCTTTCTTGTTTTGGCACTTATTGCGTGATACGCCTCAATCAATGGGGTTGCCCTCTGTAGAAGAGAAAGAAGGACTCATAAAAAAAGACGAGGCTTCGGTTGAAGAAAATATTCCTTTTAAGGAAATGTTGTTCAAACACATCCTCCCCAATAAGTCTTTATGGTGCGTATGCGGTGCGACTTTCTTTGTCTACATCATTCGTTCAGGCTTCTTTTGCTGGGCTCCCACCCTTATACAAGAAACAAAAGGAGGTTCCCTTTTAAATGCAGGATTCAAGACATCTTCTCTTGAAGTTGCAGGATTGATTGCAGGTATTTTTGCTGGATGGGCTTCAGGATTTATGTTCTCTGGGCGCCGCGGTATTTTCAGTTTTGTTTTAATGATCGGATTGACAATATCTATGCTTATATTTTGCTTGGCTCCTGACTTCAAACCCTTCCTTTCAGCTGGAATGCTCCCTGCATTTTTCCCACAATGGTTAAATTCCTCTATCGTTGCGGTTCTTGACCCAGACACCTTACTCTGGTGCACCGTTGGCTTCTTTGTATATGGACCTCAAACATTGACCGGTCTTTCCGGTGCTGAGTCCGGCTCTAAAAAAGTAGCTGCAGCCGCTACAGGTCTCACAGGTATGGTTGGCTATTTGGGGGGTGCCATAGCTGGCGTGGGTATTGGCAAAATTGCAGATGTTTTTGGTTGGGACGGCGCACTCAGTTTCTTTGTTGCTTGCGCAGTTCTTGGCGGCGTATTTTTCCTCTTGGCTGAATACTACAGCAAGAAACAGAAAGTGGAGGCTGCAAGCGAAATAGAGGTAGAAGAAGAAGATTTATCAGTTGCGAAGAGTCCGCAAGTAGTAGAAATGAAATCTTCTACATAAAAAACTTGATTTTGCGTCAATAATAGCCTTTAATAAAAGCTCTCTTCCTTTGAAATCGGGAGGGAGCTTTTCTGTTGTATAGACAGAGAAGAGAGAATACAAACCACAACAAACACACTACAAACTATGCAAATGACCAAAAAATCTCTTATGGTTGCTGCGCTTGCTTGTGCGAGTTCAGTAACTGGGTTTGCTGGCGGTGCAGATATTGAAAAACCTGCAACAGCTCCTGTTAGCAGTCCTGCACCTCAAGCTAATCAAAACCAAGCTCTTGAAAAAGAGTTGGCCTTATTAAAGGCTCGCCTCAGCGACCTAGAATCGAAGTTGGATGCTTGCGCTTGCAGCCAAAAGTCCGCAACTTCAATTGCTGCCCCAGCTGGAAAAACCGGAAAGGTTTTCTCACAGTTTGACGTAGAACTTTATGGGTATATCTGTGCTAATGTGTCCTACGATAGCCACGGTACCGTAGACTTACTCGGGAGCACCAACAATGGAGACTTGCCCTACGCAGTAACAGCAAAAAACACAAATAACAACAGCCATTTCAGCGCTACCGCTCGTCAAACTCGCTTAGGGTTGAACGTTAAGGGGCCTGAAGTGTTAGGCGGCAAAGTATCTGCTACCATCGAAACTGACTTCTATGGCTCGGCCTCCAGCCAAGGTTCTTGCACCCCACGCATGCGTCACGCCTATGCAAAATGGGTAAAAGATTCATGGACGGTCTTAGCAGGTCAAACTTGGGATTCTTTTATCACTGTAATGCCTGATACCATCAACTTCAATACGTTAGCCTATAATGGTCAATTAGGAAACAGGAGAGCCCAAGTTCGTGTAGCAAAATCTTTTAATCCTGAATTGAAAAAGGGTGATAAGATCACATTAACCGGTGCTATTGCTCGTCCAGGCTATTCCGCAACAGGATATCCTCACCTCCAATATAACGCAGCTTATGACGTTAAACTTCTCACAGAAAAGCCAAGCACATTCAGTATTTCTGGTGTCGTTGGTAAAGAGAAGGGTGATGCAACAGGCGCCTACCGTCGCTATAAAGTTTGGGCTGTCATTGGAAGCATTAACTTGCCTGTGACTTCTTATTTATCGTTCAAAGGTAGTGCTTATACTGGAGCTAATTTAGGTGGAGTAACAGCTTATTATGGTTGTGCCGGTTCAAATTATACAATTAATTACACTCCAGATGGTAGCGGCAATTCCTCTTTTGACAACAAATCTGTTCGTTCAGTTGGAGGCTGGTTACAAGCAACCGTCAATCCTATTAAGAAGTTAGCTTGGAATACAGGTTATGGCATCGACGCTCCCAAGAAGAATGACATCTTGGCTGGAGCTAGCGCAACGGCAACGACATCAACCGGTATCACCCGCATCTACACTGTCTACACAAACCTTATCTATAGTTTCACAGACAACCTGTCTGCAGGACTTGAGTATCAGTACTTGAAAACCACACGTAAGGTTACAGACAACAGTAAAGCCGACAATCGTATCGGTGCGATGGCAATGTTTAAGTTCTAAGACTTAACAAAAACCTTCTATAAAAAAACTCCGTCTAAACAACGGAGTTTTTTGCATATATAGTCAATTAAAAATCTATGGATACCAATATAGCTGTTCCAAGATAAGATGACACAGTTTAAGCACTTTTGAAGGATCTTATTAACAAGGAAAAACTCCTCCCATCGTCTAATCAAAAACGTTAGTTTTTCATTAGGCGATCGTTAGTTTTTATTTGGTAGGTTTCCGAAGGGCCAACTTAAGTTGGTTTGATTATATATTCTGAAAAAAGGAGGTCCAAATCTCGATAGCTTTTAGTGCTTGGGCGATGAGCATAGGGAGTCCGTTGCAATAAGGAATGCGAAGGGCTTCTGCTTGGCCGATGAGGGCAGTTTTTCGTGGACTGTAAACTAAGTCGAAGACAAACGAGGGGGTAATTCGAGTTAAATCAAGTGGGTTGTATTGATTCCCTTCGCTTCCAGCGAGGGAGGCGTTAAGTACAAGGGCATTGGGAGGCAGGGTTTTATAGGGAATTTCTTCTAATAAGAAAAATTTTATGGGCAATCTTGATAAATCACCCAAATGGTTTGTCAAACGTTCTATGCCCGAACAAGAGCGATTTCCAACCCAAAGAGAACGAATTGATTCTTGAAGCAAACAGGATATGGCTGTGCGCGCAGCGCCTCCAGCTCCGAGGATGATAGCGTCCGTTTCTGGGATCGGCTTTCTCCACTTCCTCCTCAGCGTTTCCAAAACACCAAATGCATCCGTATTAAATCCCAACACCTTATCTTTTTTAAAAAATATTGTATTAACAGCGCCTATCGATTGTGCAACAGTATCGATATCTGTTAGATATTTTAGGATATTGATTTTATGCGGTGCCGTTACATTCAGGCCAACAAATCCTTTTTCCCTAAACAAGACTAAAGCAGCCCCTAATTGATCTGGCTCTATATCAAATTTATAGTAACGCCAACGATCGAAAGGACTCCTCAATTGCGAGTAGATGAAATTATGTATCCTCGGGCTCAGTGAATGCTCTATCGGCTGGCCAATCACAGCCAAGCAGGGGCTTTCTTGCCATTCAACCAGGTCCTTAAATTGGTAAGTCTTATTAGAGTCGAACATCAGCCGGAAACAGAGAATTTTGGGAAAGGGAACGCGGGAGAGTACATGCGGAGCTACCGTATGTTAGTATTCTATAGTAAATTTTACCTCTATTGGCAATAGCCAACCCCCTTCCTCCTTGAGAGAAAAAAGACGGGAGTTTCCGGACCTATCACAGCTCCAGCGGAATTAACGATACTTGCCCTATTGAATTCCGGCTTTTTTGAACGCAGCTTCAATAGCTCTGTCATTGGAAGGAGAGTCATTATAGATAACCTCGCCTTTATGACTAATGATCACCATCCGCGGAATAAACCTTATTTCCAATAGCTTGCTAAGCTCATGGTCTGGCTTTTCCACGTACCAAGGTATGTTAACATTCTTCTTCTCTTTTACTTCCTTAGCAGATAGAACTCCTTCTTCATTCATACCAACCACTAAAATTCCCCGTTCTTTAAACTTATTAGCCTTAACAAGCAGTCCTGGGATAGAAGCCATGCACGGACCACACCATGAAGCCCAAAATTCTAATGCAATGGCATCATGCTTTCCCATGATTTCCTTAAGAGAGACCTCTTTCTCTGTTAGATCCAAAACCTTATAATCAAGTAGCCCCATCTTTTGTTCCACCATTTTCTTAAGTGGGACTTCTTTCCCTTTTAGATCGGGAACCTCATTCTTTGCCATAAAGGCAACCCCATTTATCAATAATAAACTAAAAATTAAACCTAATTTTTTCATAACGTACATACCTTATCCCTTAGCAATCAAAAAGTCAATTTTAGGGAAAGTATTTTTGATATATAGCATAAGACATTAAAGAATAGACAAGGTGCGAAAACCTTTCTTTTCGCAAGAAAAGAAAAGTTTTCGCGCTTTCCAAAGAAAAGCGATTATCGCCCAAGAAAAATCTAGTGATTTTTCCTGGGCGAGGGAATTTGCTTTGTAATAACTTTAATGTCTTATGCTATATAGCGTGGGGAATAAAAGGTGTTACAAAAATCAAACCCTTTGCGCGAACAAAAAAGTCACACTTTTTTGTTCGCGCACTATCGTTTCCCTTTGGAAAGCGCGAATTTTTATGTATTTTTTCTTTTTGCGAAAAAAGAAGGATTTCGCACCTTGTCACTTCTTAATAGGCTATATCTTTAGCCTTTTTGTTGGCCAATTTCGGTAAGGAGTTGCTGGAAGGCCGGCTGGTGAATATCGCAAGGTTTGCCTCCTTTAATGCGATTGAAGTCAATGACAGAGAGAGCATTATTGCTTTCCTCATCGTTACCAACAACGCCACTTTTATTTTGGAGGGCGCATTGGATTGCAAATTTTGAAAATGTTTGAATTTGAGAAAGATCCTCGGCATTTGGTGCAGCTGCACGGGAAAAGTAGCCACTTTTTTGAACAAGTGTTTTTTCGGCACCAATCATTTTTGCGAACTGGTCTCCAAACCATTTCCCGGGGTTGATAGTATCCAATTTTACGTGACCAAATGCGTCGCGCTGGATCGTTTCTCCCTTTGCTTCCATTTCCTTAATAATACTTTCCACGCCAGCACCTTCACTGATGAAGATATTGACATTACCGTGTTCATCCATAACACGTTTGAGACGGGCTGCTTCTGTTTGGAGATCTACAGGCATTTCGGGGATATAGACACCGTGAACATCATACTTTTTAGGAGTGACACCTAATTCAGAAACAAAGGTCATTTTACTCAAAAACTCACGGTACTTGAGAGCTGTGGCAACGGTCAACCAACCACAATTGCGCCCCATAACCTCGTGAACAATGAGCATTTTTGGATTGGCAGTACTTTCTGCGACAACATTAGCAAAAAAACGTGCTCCATGCTCGGCAGCTGTAGAAGCTCCCAAGCTCTGTTTGATAGGAACAACGTCGTTGTCGACTGTCTTCGGCAATCCAATGACAGTCAAGCGGTAGTCATTCTTTTTCAAAAACGCCGCTAACTCCGCAGCTGCGGTATTGGTATCGTCACCACCGATGGTATGAAGGATACTAACCCCATCTTTAACAAGCTGATCTGCAGCAACCTTCATGGGATCCTCGCCTTCTTTTATGAGTCCCCGCTTGAGGCAGTCTTTGGTATTTGAAAGCTTTACACGACTATTTCCAATAACACTGCCCCCAAATTCAAATAAAATCTTAGCATTTTTTCTAACTTCTGCAGACACTTTTATAGAATCTCCAAGAAGCAATCCCTTATACCCATATTTATAGCATAAAATTTCGATATTAGGATTAACCTTTGTGTACTCTTCGATGAGCGCCCCTATCGACGAAGACAGGCAGGGGGCGAGACCACCTGCAGTCAATATACCAACTTTCATTTGTCTTTGTTCCATGTTAGAGTATACAGTTTTTATCCCTTTCTTTCCCTGTCAATGCTAATTTGCCTGAAAACGGGGGGAAATTGATTGAAAAAAACCACATTGAGAGGCCAAAAGTCCATTTCCCTGAAGGAGTTAGAGGCCTCCATTATTCTGCTTTACGCTTCAAGCATTGATTTAACTTGACTCAACGAACGTTTGAGCATGAAATCCATTCTCTTTGCGCAAAGGTAACGTCTATACCACAAAAAACTCTATTTTTTGACAAAAACAGAAAGGATATCTTTCGCAAAAATAAAATCGATTGCGAAACAACTCCTTTTTAGAAAAGGGGTTAAAAAAACCACTTTTTTCGGGGGCCTATTGGGTTTTCCAAAAAAACCAACATATTTTTATGGAATCACTTAATGTAAATCTTGGGGATCGCAGTTATCCAATCCATTTTTCTGAAGACTTTGATCAGCTGAAGGGCCAATTGGACGTTTTTTTAAAGGAGAGGCAATTTTCTTCTATTACGATTATTACAAACCCAGCTATTGCAAAGTTAACCCATAATTTTTCTTTTTTCCCAAAATATCATCAAAAAATCATCGTGGTAGCAGAAGGGGAAAAATCAAAAAACTTTGAAACCATTCAACATCTTTGTGAAGAACTGCTTTTAAATCACGTTGACCGGAAATCTCTTCTAGTCGCAA
>MIDO01000063.1:21290-23188 GCA_001831055.1 Verrucomicrobia bacterium GWC2_42_7
GTTCCTTATATCAATATCCCAACAACGCTATTGAGCGCAGTAGATAGCTCAATTGGAGGGAAAAACGGAATAAGCCTTTGTGCTGCAAAGAATTGCATCGGAACGTTTCACCAACCAAAAGCAGTCTTTTGCTGCCCGAAAATCCTTCAAACCCTTCCACCTGTACAGTTTTCTTTTGGGATGGCTGAAGTTATTAAATATGCATTGTTAAATAAGGAACTTTGGACCCTCCTAACCTCATTACCCTCTCCCTTGACTGCGCAGTCACCCAATTTATCAGAAGTGATAATGTGCTGTTGCAAAATCAAAGCCGACATTGTAGAAGAAGACGAGACGGAACAAACTGAAGGAAGCGGACGCATTTTCCTGAACCTCGGACACACGACGGCCCATGCACTTGAAATCGCTGCGCCCACTCATTATTCACATGGAGAAGCTGTATCTATTGGACTTTGTGCAGCCTTGTTACTCTCTCAAAATCTCAAAGTCACTCCATCTGCCCCCCTAGCACAACTCCAGCAATTACTTTCCCTTTACAAACTACCCACAAAGCTAAAACGTCCTATCTCTCTAGCAAAGATACACTTTATTATTCTAAAAGACAAAAAATACATAGGGAAAAACCTTCGACTCGTACTCTTAAAATCCATTGGCCGTCCCGTCTGCTACGTCACTCCAAACCTCTCTTCCTTAGACCCTAGCCTGATTCAACTCGGATTTCATTAAGTTAACGAGGGGATTAAAAGCCATTTTATTGACTTCCCTTTCCCCCAAAAAGTGTAGAAAATTTCAAAATTCCTAAAAAATAAGCTTCTTTTGCATGATGAAAAGTGGTAGCACTATCTGTAGAGGGGGTATTTCTGCGGTGTGCGAGACAGGAAAGATTCTTCTCCGGTTCATATAAATTGGGAGCTCGACCCGACGGAGTGGAAGTCATGCCGTTTCATACGGAAGGCAGAAGTTCTGTAGGAAGCACCCACTTGTACATAAAAGGGTACAAGAATCTTCCTATATACGGCACAGGTGGATTTGTCCCCCTCCTTCAGAGGCCTCTGTGTTTTGGCAAGGCGATCATCCGAGAACCTCCTTTTTCACAACAAAAGAAAAGTTCTCCGCGGGTTCCCAAAGAAAAGTGAATGATTTGGCGATTAAAACCTTGCAGATTTTAATCGCCAAATGAATCAAATTATTATGTCTTTAATATCAGCCGAAAAAATCAACGAATCTCTTGATCTCGAGTAACCCTCTTTCCCCAAATTAGTTATTTTCGCATAAGTAAAATCGCTAGATTTTACTTATGCGTGATCGCTTTTCTTTGGAAAGCGCGAAAACCTTTCTTTTCTGGAAAAGAAAGGTTTTCGCACTCCCTACAAAAACAGAAAAAATAGAGAATGGAAAAAGAATCTTTAACGCCCATGATGCAGCAGTATTTGGCAACGAAGGAAAAGTTGCCTGCGAATACGTTACTTCTCTTTCGCTTGGGTGATTTTTATGAGATGTTCAGGGAGGATGCTGAAGAGGGATCGCGTTTATTAGGGATTACACTGACGATGCGTGGTGGCTATCCTATGGCGGGCATCCCGTTTCATGCAGCGGAAACGTATATTTGTAAGTTATTGAGCATAGGGAAGAAGGTAGCCATTTGTGATCAAATGGAAACGCCTCAACCCGGAAAGCTTGTAAAGCGAGCCCTGACTCGAATTTTAACACCCGGAACGGCATTTGAAGATTCACAAATTGACGAAACCCGAAATCATTACATCGTTGCTATTTCGGCTAACAAAGGTTTTCAAGCTGCTTGGATGGATATTTCAACGGGAGAATTTCAAGTTATCCATGAAAATTCTTTTGAAAATATTTTTTCGATACTTTTTGCATTGGACCCCCATGAAATTATA
>MIDO01000064.1:0-540 GCA_001831055.1 Verrucomicrobia bacterium GWC2_42_7
TAGCAATATGGATTCCGTGTTGCAGCACGGTTTCGTCGATGGAACTCTTTGTGTTCGTCATGAGGCCTTTATGGGCTAATTCATGATCCAGAAAACACCTAGCGTCGAGCAACGGAACTTTAATCTGTAGCATTTCTTCTGCAATGGCACCAAAAATGGTTTCTGCGTTCTTTTCTCGAAGCCGATGGAGGATGATTATTGCTTTTAGATCCGGGTGGAGTCCTTTAAAGAGGCGGCGTGGCGTAATTT
Organism: Verrucomicrobia bacterium GWC2_42_7; assembly: GCA_001831055.1. GTDB lineage: Bacteria > Verrucomicrobiota > Verrucomicrobiia > Opitutales > GWC2-42-7-A > GWC2-42-7-A. Next base: position 250 of record MIDO01000064.1, read on the forward strand.
GTCCGGCCATGATCGCGTAATTTGCCTCAAATTTTTGCAGTGCCTTCAATAGGTGTCCCAATTGCCCTACTTTGAGCATGACCCGGTTCTTCGAGTCAAAAGAATTATAAAGCTCAATCGACGTCTCTTCTTCAAACGCCACTAAGCAACAAGGAATTCCACCTTTCCTTAAATTCTCTACCGTCAGGATAGGATATAACCCCTTCCCCGCAATGACCGCAATTTTGCTGTCGGCTCTAAAATTATCAGGCAAAAACTGTGAATACATGGTGAATTTAGTTTAAGTATATC
>MIDO01000064.1:548-2029 GCA_001831055.1 Verrucomicrobia bacterium GWC2_42_7
TTTCTTTTTTAGGAAAAAGAAAGGTTTCCGGACCTTCCAAAGAAAAACTAACGATCGCCGCGTCAAAATCTTGCGATTTTGATGCGGCGATAGGAGGAGTTTAATCTTCCCTCAGCAAGGCTCATTAAGAAGAGTTAAAATTTTCGGGGAAACGGCTTTTGGTCCTCGAAAAAGCGATTTCCCCACAGAAAGAGTGAGTTCTGATTTTGAGCGTGTTGGACATCGGACTCACAGTCGGTCACGTACAGATGTACGCTCCCTCCTGTTCGCCTTGTCCTCCTTCTCAAAAATAGAACTGACTCTTTCTGGCACCCCTTCCGAAAAGAAGGTCATTTGCGCGAAAGTAAAATCTTTTAGATTTTCCGTTCGCGCAAAGGGCGGTTAGAAAAACGTCAGTTCAATTTCTCGAGAAGGCGGATGAGGCGAATACTTTATATTTTGCACTCCCCCATAATCCCGCAGAAAGATGTTAGTTTAAGTTTTCGAGAAGGCGGACAAGCTGAGTGTGAAGGAGCGTACATTACGTACGTGACTGAACACGAATGCGCAGTCCAACACACTCGAAACTTAAACTAACATCTTTCTACCGGACGACTAAATTAACAATCTTCCCTGGGACATAAATTTCTTTGACGACTTGAGTTTCTTTCAAGAAGGTGGCGACGCGTGGATTATTTTTTGCGAGGGAGAGGATTTTTTCGGGTTTAGTGTCGATGGGAACGATGATTTCGCCGCGAACTTTTCCATTAACCTGGCAGACGATTTTCATTTCATCTTTTGTGCATTTGGTGAGGTCTGCTTGTGGCCACCGTGCGCAAGAGATGCTCGTTTGTTCTCCAAAGCGATTCCAAATTTCTTCGGCGAGGTGTGGGGCGAGGGGAGCGAGGATTTTTATAAAGTCCTTGGCCGTTTGGGTGGAATAGGTGGGTTCTTTTTGGAGGTGATTTAGGCAAATCATGAGCTGAGAAATGGCTGTATTTAGGCGCAATTCCTCAATATCTTCGCCCACTTTCAATATGGTTTCATTTAAAAGGCTTACGGTTGCTTTTGTATCAGGTCCCGCAGTAAATTTTTTGGTAATGGAACCGGTTTCGTCAATGAATTCTCTCCAGACTCTTTTGAGGAACCGAGAAATCCCTTCTATTCCGGCGGTGCTCCAGGGCTTCATCGCATCCAGAGGCCCGAGGAACATTAAATATAGCCGCAAGCAATCTGCGCCGTATTCCTCTATAACTTTGTCTGGGTTGACGACGTTACCGCGGCTCTTAGACATCTTATTGCCGTCTTCTCCTAGGATGATTCCTTGGTGGAATAGTTTTTTGAAGGGTTCGGGTTCAGAGACAAAGCCTTGGTCAAAAAGGAATCTATGCCAAAACCGAGCATATAACAGGTGAAGAACGGCATGTTCTGCTCCACCGATGTAAAAATCGGGAGTTTTCCAATAATCTTCTGCTTTAGGATCGACGAGGGCCTCTTTGTAA
>MIDO01000064.1:2066-2317 GCA_001831055.1 Verrucomicrobia bacterium GWC2_42_7
CCGCCCATTGAGGCATTGTATTGGTTTCGCGTAGGCCAGCAACCCATTCCTCTCCAATGACTTTTTCTTCTTTTGAAGAGACGATTGCCCCTGTTTTGAGGTTAATGTGTACGTTTAGCCATTCTTTTACGGTTGCGAGGGGCCCTTCCGCATCGCCAGAAGGCTTGTAGCTTTCGAGCTGAGGTAGAGTAACCGGAAGTTGTTCTGCGGGAACGCCTACAGCAAATAATTTTTTACCTTCTTTATCATAC
>MIDO01000064.1:2347-7129 GCA_001831055.1 Verrucomicrobia bacterium GWC2_42_7
AAGTACTCCTTAAGGATGCTATCCGTTTTTGTTAGTTTTAGGTAGGCCGCTTCCTCAACCCAAACAATGGGGAAAGGTTCGCCCCAATAACGTTGACGCGAGAATAGCCAATCTCTCAATTTATATTGAACGGAGGCCTGTCCGTGGCTTTGTTTTTGTAAAAGCGCTATAATTTCCCTTTTACCTTCTTCCGTGGATAATCCTGAAAACTTTTGGGAATTGATCAATGTGCCATCGTCGCAGAACGGTAATTCCTTTTCCTTGCCGTCTTTAGGCGCGATGACGGGAATGATGTCCAATTGATATTTTTTTGCGAAATCAAAGTCGCGCTCGTCGTGGGCAGGAACGGCCATGATGGCCCCCGTACCGTATCCCATCAATACGTAGTCGGCGACCCAAATGGGGATTTGCTTTCCCGAAATGGGATGAATGGCGTAACTGCCGGTAAAAGCTCCGGTTTTGTTTTTGGCGAGATCGGTACGATCCAAATCGCTCTTGCTTGCCGCTTCTTTAATATAAAGCTTGATGGCATCCCAGTTGTCGGAAGTTACAAGCTCTTGGATCATGGGATGCTCGGGAGAAATTACCAGGTAGGTGACGCCAAACAACGTATCTGGCCGAGTTGTGAAGACTTTTAGAGATGGGTCCTTCCCTGCTATTGGGAATAGAATTTCGGCTCCTTCGGAACGGCCAATCCAGGCAATTTGTTGGCGTTTGGTTGAATCAGGCCAATCAAGATGCTGAAGCCCTTCTATTAGTTTTTCTGCATAAGCTGTTATTTTCAATACCCATTGGCGCAGATTCCTTTTTTCGACAGGATGATTCCCTCTTTCTGATTTTCCATCAATGACTTCTTCGTTTGCCAGAACGGTTCCCAATGCCTCGCACCACCAAACGGGACGCTCATCAACGTAGGCGAGCCCTTTTTGAAAAAGTTTTAGAAAAATCCACTGTGTCCAGCGAAAATACTGAGGATCGGTGGTGTTGATTTCCCGCGTCCAGTCAATTGCATACCCCAATGACTTTATTTGCCTTTTAATATTTTTAATATTATCGGCGGTGTTGGTTGCGGGTGGGGTTCCTGTCGCAATGGCATGTTGTTCTGCCGGAAGGCCAAAGGCATCCCAACCCATGGGGTGTAGCACGTTAAATCCGCATGCTTTTTTATAACGCGCTAAAATGTCTGATGCCGTATAGCCCTCTGGATGCCCGATATGTAATCCTGCACCAGACGGATACGGAAACATGTCCATCACGTAATATTTCGGTTGTGCCGCACAATCCTTTGCTTCAAAAGTTTTGTTGCGTTCCCAAAAAGACTGCCATTCCTTTTCGATTTTCCCGAAATTATAATCCGAATTGCGCCCTGTCATAAAATAAACACTCATTAGAAAAACAAACTTTCTTAGAGTCAAAGCTAATTTGGGGGATTCGGGGAGGTCTTTGGGGAAACTGCTTTTGGTCACCCAAAAGCGTTCCCCCAAGCCCCCTCCGAAAAGGAGGGACTTGCGCGGACATAAATTCCACAGGAATTTATGTCCGCGCAAGGTGTTTTCCTTGGGCTCCTTTTTCCAAACAGCATTCTTTTCAAAAACATAGAGATATTTATAAAAAAATATTGTTTTGCTACGTAAAAATGTCTTAGACTAGAGGAGCTGTTCCTTTCCAGTGATAAAATAAATGCTTTTGGCGGTTCTAAATTCTATAACCGTTTAAAAGAGAATGAATTGTGCGAAAGAAAAATTTGGAAGACTTTCTTTCGTCAACGGTTTTCTTTTTGGAAAGGAGCTTGGGAGAAACGCTTTTAGATGATTAAAAGAATTTTCCCACAAATAATCCCCAATTCTAACCCCGGTAGTGAATGTTTGAAGAAAAAAGAAAAATCTTTCTTTCATTGAAGGGGAAGATGTGTTACTACAGTTAACGTTTTTTAAATGAAACAAGTCTTATTTGTTGTTGATAATCCTGATAAATGGCCATTTGAGGTGTCGGGAGTGAAGATCGTTTCTGCTCGTAAGTATTTAACTGAGCCACAATTTTCTGACCTTCGTAACTGCAAGATATTTAATCTTTGCAATTCTTATCGATATCAAAGTGCGGGTTATTATGTGTCTTTGTTAGCCGAGGCACGGGGTCACAAACCGATCCCCAGTATTGAAACGATCCAGGATATGAAATCTCAGTCCATCGTGCGTTCTATTTCAGCAGACCTCGAGGAAACCATGCAGAAATCATTGGCGCATATCCAATCAGACGAGTTTTCACTGTCCATCTATTTTTCCCGAAGTATTGCAAAATGCTATGACTCCCTCAGCCGGCAGCTTTTTAACTTGTTTCCGGCGCCGTTAGTAAAGGCGACATTCAAGCGAAACGACAATGTTTGGGAGTTGCAGAATATTTCGCCGATTTCTGGCAGCGAAATTCCTGCCGCAAATGTTTCGGATGTGGTTCGATTTGCGAAAGAGTATTTTTCTGGACGTATTCAGGTTTCGTCAAAGAAAATGACCGCCCGCTTCGATCTTGCGATCCTCATGGATAAAGACGATCCTACGCCCCCTTCAGATTCGAAGGCCATCCAGCGGTTTGTTAAAGCAGCAGAATCTCTTGAAATTGCAACCGAAATTATCTCAAAAAATGATTACGGACGTTTGAGTGAATTCGATGCTTTGTTTATTCGCCAAACCACTTCCGTAACGTCACACACTTACCGATTTGCACGCCGAGCAGAAGCAGAAGGACTGGTTGTCATCGACGATCCCAAGTCCATTGTCCGTTGCACGAATAAGGTCTTCCTGTCGGAGTTGATGGAACACCATGAAATTCCGATTCCACGGACAATGATTGTCCATAAGGGAAATAGCAACGAAGTTTTAAGCAAATTGGGGCTCCCCTGTATCTTAAAACAACCTGATTCCGAATTTTCACTTGGAGTCGTCAAGGCCGAAACAGAGGAAGAATACAAACAACGCATCTCTCAGCTGCTCGAAAAATCCGACTTGATCGTCGCCCAGGAATTCATTCCCACTACCTTCGACTGGCGAATCGGTATTGTCGACCAGAAGCCCTTATATGCTTGTAAGTATTTCATGGCCAGGAAACATTGGCAGATATACAATCACGACAAGCAAGGAAGTGAAAAATTGGGTAAAGTCGAAACCCTTCCTATCGAACTTGTGCCGCAACGCGTCATGAAAACAGCACTCAAAGCCGCAAACCTCATCGGAAATGGCTTGTACGGGGTTGATCTAAAAGTTTTCAATAAACAATGTTACGTCATCGAGGTTAACGACAACCCAAGTATCGACCACGGCATCGAGGACGACCTGCTCCGCGACGTCCTTTACGAGCGAATCATGGAAGTCTTCCTTAAACGGATGGAACAAAAAAAAGAAGCCCGCCGTAATTATAGTTAAGGCAGGTGGGTTTTTTGGGGAAAAACGTGATTTCAATTTTCGAGTGTGTTGGACAGCGCATTCGTGCTCAGTCACGTACGTATGTACGCTCCTTTGCACTCAGCTTGTCCGCCTTCTCGAAAAATTGAACTGACGTTTTTCTGGCCCCTTTTTGAAAAGAAAGGAGTTGTGCTGGAATAAATTCCTTATGGAATTTATTCCAGCGCAAGGAGATAAATAAAGACAAAACCTATCATAATTGATTGACCACTAAAAACCTAATATTTTTTCTTTAACCAGGTTTTGCATTATTGCAATGATCTTGCAGAAAGACTTTAGTTCAGAATTTTGAGCAGGCGGGCAAGGTGAGGGTGAGGGAGCGTACATATGTACGTGACCGAGCACGAATCCGTAGCCCAACGCACTCAAAAACTGAAATAATGTCTTTCGGCAGGGGGAAACGCTTTTGGGGAGTAAATGGGTTTACCCCAACCTTCTACTTCTTTCTTTACCTAAAACTTATGCCAATTTATTTATATCAAGAAGTGAGTGCTGACGGGACGTTAGGAGAGGTTATTGAGATTGAGCATGCGGCTTCATTGTCTCCTCTTGCGCAGCACCCGGAAACAGGTGTTCGCCTCCAAAAGGTATACGTGGCCCCAGGTCTCACAACGCGCTACACCCCAGGAAGAACGAACAGCTTGCTCGAGAACAAAAATCTCGAGAAAAAGGGGTTTACTAAATACCAACGCGATAAAGTTTCAGGTAAGTACTATAAGGTTGCTGGTAAAGAAGGTCCTACCTCTTTTTCCCACTGAAAGAGGTTGTTTTAAGTTTCGAGTGTGTTGGACATCGGACGCACACTCCCTTACGTACCTTATGTACGCTCGGTCGTGTTCGCCTCGTCCGCCTGCTCGAAAACTTAAACTAACCTCTTTCTGTGGGTTATGGGAATGGAGTGAAAGTGGTCTCTACCTTCTTGAAAGCTTAAAACGAGCATTTTTCTGATTTCCTTTCGATTTTTTAGCGAAAGTTTTGTTGTATTGGAGGTCGATTTTGTTAGGGTGAATGTTAGAAATATCGCGATTTGAAAATCTATTAATAAAAACAGATGGTTATTTAAAAAACATGAATGGTTTCTATCTCATCGCCTAAACAAAATCGCAAGATTTTGATTAGGCGATCGTTAGTTTTTCTTCGGATATATCAATAGCATAATGGAATCGGAGTTACATTTACATTTTCTCTTTGCGCGGGGTATGAATTTGGAAAATTCAGACCTCGCGCAACGATCTCCTTTTCGGAAGGGGTTTGGGGAGACTGCTTTTGGGGGACCAAAAGCGGTTTCCCCAATACACACTCACCTTCATTCCAAGTCAGTGCATTTGGC
>MIDO01000065.1:0-4856 GCA_001831055.1 Verrucomicrobia bacterium GWC2_42_7
TAACTTTTTGTTCGCGCATTATCGTTTTTCTTTGGAAAGCGCGAAAACCTTTCCTTTTTTCGCAAAAAGAAAGGTTTTCGCAACTTGTTACCACTTTGCTGAAATATGCTATATATTGTTGACTGATAGCTGCATATAGCTATAGTAAAACCGATAGATTTTTCCGAAGTGAAGGGAATTGGATTGTAATCCTCTTACTTAAATGATTTATATAATACCCCCTCGAATGAAACATTGTTTCGTCGTCCCGAATAAAAAACACCCTATTTCTTAAAATGTTATGTTAATATCCAAAAAGGCAGTCTTGTCGTTGTTGTTCATTGCATTGAGTGTTTCCAATGGATATGCTTGGTTAGACGAGGAAATGTTATCTCAGCTCAATAAAGTAAATTCTGAATTACAGTCTCAATTCAAAGTGATTTCTGAGGCAAAAGCTTGTTTTATTATCCCTGGGACGGCTGTTCAAAAATACCCAATAAATATGGATTTTTGTCTTGATGTTCGCATTAATTACCAATCAACAAACTTATTTCAAGACCTTACTCAAGATTTATCGCTTCTTTTGCAGAATATTAATCGCACGATAAGCGAAAAAAATCCAATAACCTTGTATCTTTGCTTTGATAAGAGCATCGCTTGGTCGGTTCAGGATGCCCTTGAAGTAAATAGACTTGTCTATCGTTATTGCAGTATAGAGACAGTCTGTGACATTAAGTTTATCGCACTATCTATGGAAGAGATAGTGTCTTTTGACGAAAATGTGCGAAAAATAAAGAGGGGTATTTTTTTAAGTGAATTGCATTCAAAAGCAATTCCCTCCGAGATTGTCCTATTTCCTTTCGATCTTGTTGCGTTTGAATCGGAAGAAGACATGGATTCTTTTTTTAATGAGCTCAATGAAGGTAATAGAAAATATAGAATCTACTTGCCCTTAGCGGAATATTATACGCCTGAAGAAATAAGACCTATCTTCGATGCATTTAAGTCAAATACCCAACAAGATTCGATGTTAGAGATGAAAGTCCTTTTAGACTTACCCGAAGACCGTAAATCTTACGATAATGCACGCTCGGACCCAGAACTCTTACAACCCATTCAACTCTGCAATCTCATCTTGAGAGCTTATTCAAATAATTAAGAAAGGAAGCGGGTGTATATCTTAGAAAAATGCTTTTGCAGAGCAAGTTATCGTCGTGTTCTCTTTTGCAGCAGATTATAAAAAATCCCTTCACAATCGTTGATTGTTTTGATCTGTTCGTATCATTGATAGGTTGTGAAGAGGTCTCTTTTTTTTAATAATCCCCGATAGAGAGGGAAATGTCAGTTCAATTTTTCGAGAAGGCCGACAAGGGGAATGCGACCGAGGGTACCTACGTACGTGAGGAAGTGTGAGTCCGATGTCCAACGCATTCGAAAATTGAAATCACGTTTCCCTCCCAACTTCGAACTTGCATGTAAAGGCTAAAAGCGTAGAGTTACGGGGCAGGATGGAGTGCGCGAGCAGACAGGAGGGGGCTTTTTATGTCACGAAGGCGGATGCTATTATAAATTGGGTTAGGAAGAACTCGATTTGGCCGATGCCAATGGGTTTGTCTTGTTGTGCGATAGAATTGATGGCTGTGGGGGCTTCACGATTTGATATTAGTCGGTTTGGGATGGAGGTTATGCGGTTTTCCCCAAAACAGTCAGATTGCATGATTGTGGCAGGGACGGTTACCTACAAAATGGCGGAGGTTGTTCGTCGAATTTATGACCAAATGTTAGCGCCGAAGTGGGTGGTTGCTATGGGGGCTTGTGCTTCGACGGGTGGAATGTTTCGGTCCTATTCTGTCCTACAGGGTGTTGATCAAATTTTGCCGGTAGACGTGTATATTAGCGGATGCCCTCCGCGGCCAGAGGCGTTGATCGATGGCATGATGCAGCTGCAAGAAAAAATCTCCAGGGAACCTTCAGCAAGGCAACTGTTTTCGGAGACAAGTCTACAATGAACGAATTAGTGTTTTCTGAGCTAAAAAAAGAGTTTCCTTTTGTGGAAAACAGGGAAAGCAAGGATTGTTTATCTGTAAACATACCTGCGAATGAAGTAGTGGATTTCTTTACAAGAATTAAGACCAATTACGACTTTGATTTATTGAGCAATATAGCAGGTGTTGACTGGGGGGCATCGACTGTTCCGCGGTTTGGAGCTTTTTATCATCTGTACGCGACTCACCATCATCAATATTTGAGAGTGTATACGGCTTGCGAAGGAAAAGAATGCTCAATTGCATCTATTGTGAGCATATTTCCTTCAGCCAATTGGCACGAACGAGAAGTTTTTGATATGTTTGGGATTTCCTTTAGCGGGCATCCCAATTTAAAACGTATTTTGATGTGGGAAGAGTATCCCTATCACCCTCTCAGGAAGGATTTTCCTTTGTGTGGGAAGGAGGCTCCCTATTTTGCGCCAGACATTGTTGCTGAAACAAAGCTCAATGTTACTCCAGCGCCCATGTGCGGAGGACCTTTCCATGCAATCTACAAGGGTTCAATAAGACATAGTGAACCGACCGGATTTGATGAAAATTAGGAATCGATAGACAACCGTCACCATGAATACACCCTCTATATCTTTAGAAAAAGCCATACAGCAGGCCAGCACTTCGAACGGACGTAAGCCTGACCGGATGGTTTTAAATATAGGGCCTTCTCACCCAGCCACGCATGGTGTTTTAAGATTGGAGTTGGAATTAGATGGCGATTTGATCACGAAATGCGAACCGATCATTGGACACTTGCACCGCGGAATGGAAAAAATAGCGGAGTCTTGTTGTTATAATCAGTATGTCCCGTATACCGACAGGTTGGATTACCTTGCTCCTCTGCATAACAATGTTACTTATGCGCTCGCGGTCGAAAAACTGGCAAATATCCAGACCCCGCCCCGTTGCGAAGCCATTCGTGTGATCATTTGTGAGCTTGCTCGCATTTCTTCGCATCTTCTAGGGTTAGGAGTTTACGCGATGGATGCTGGCGCCACGACTGTTTTCTTATACGCTTTTACCCAACGAGAAAAGCTTTATTCTCTGTTTGAGGAACTTACGGGTGCACGTCTTACAACCTCCTACACTCGCATCGGAGGCCTTACTCGCGATCTACCAGAAGGATGGTTAGGGCGTGTCAACAATTTTAACAACCAATTAGTTCCCCAAATCGACGAAATTGAAAACCTTTTAACGCACAATAAAATCTGGATCGATAGGACGCAAGGGATTGGTATTATTTCCCGAAAAGATGCGGTTTCTCACGGATTAACCGGTCCTAATTTACGCGCCAGTGGTATCGCTTTAGATTTACGTAAAGATAACCCCTATCTGGGTTATGAGAATTATCATTTCACTATTCCTATTGGCGCCTATGGAGATTGTTATGATCGTTACTTAGTAAGATTGGAAGAAATTCGTCAGAGTATTGGCATCATCCGCCAGGTTATTCATGATATTTCAGAAGAAGGCTTTATTGACAAATACGTTCCACAAGTATTACTGCCTCCAAAAGGCGCTGTTCTCACTCGCATGGAAGAACTTGTTCAACAATTTATGCTCATAACTCAAGGATCTCAAGTCCCTGCTGGCGAATGTTATTTTGAAGCAGAAAATCCAAAGGGGGTTTTGGGGTTCTTTATTGTTTCTAATGGAGGAGGCGTTCCTTTTCGTTTAAAAATCCGAAGTCCAAGCTTTTCGAATCTCAGTATACTTCCCAAATTGGTTCCAGGACACCTCCTGTCGGACATTACAATGATCTTGGGTAGCCTGGATTTTGTAATGGGAGAATGTGACCGCTAAAGTTTTATGGAAATTTCTACCAACACCTTACAACAAATCGAGGATGCCATCAACAGCTATCCTGAGCCAAAAAGCGCTCTATTGAAAATCCTCCATCTTTTTCAGCAAAAAGATGGCTATATTTCTCAAGAAACCATTGATTGGATCTCAAAAAAACTAAGCATGGAGCCCCTCAATGTCTTGGAAGTTATTACGTTTTATCCCATTTTCCGCACCAAACCCGTTGGGAGATTTTTGCTAAAAATTTGTCACACCCTCTCCTGTGAATTACAAAATAGCTCAGAAGTCTGCAAAATTCTGCAAAAAGAACTTAATTGCCCAGAACTCGGCGGTACTTCCCTAGACGGTTTGTTTACTATAGAATATTGCGGCTGCCTCGCGAACTGCGACAAAGGCCCCAATATCCTCCTCAATGGCAAGCTTTGCCAGGAAATTACCCCAGAAAATGCAAAAACCTTTGCTTTTAATCTTAAACGGGGTATAGTTCCTTAAAAAGTTTCGGAGAAACTGCTTTTGGGTGCCAAAAGCCATTTTCCCCAACATTCCTTCTTTAATCATTTTTTAAAATATGAATACTAATTATATATATATTATATTATCTGTGGCGCTGGCGGTTTTTTCCGTTCTATGGTGCTGCGTAGCGGCTTTTAAGAAAAGCCTATTTTGGGGAGTTGTTTTTTTGGCTGCGATGATTTTCCCATTCTTTCCCATTGATGGGGTGAGTGGCGTACTCATCAACATTGTGTTGCTTATACTAACAACGGTCCTTGTGTGCACGGGTTGGTCTCTTATGAGATGGCCAATTATCTTGTTTACAGTCAGCATTGTCGCACTCTCAGTGAGCCTTATCACCTTCCTTGCCACTGACGAAGGAAAAGTCTTGTTGGAACAGGCTAAATCCCAAGGGCATGTCACCATTATGGGTAGAAGTTACGAGGTCAAATTCGTTCAACAACTACAGGAGTATATGAATACCTATATGCCTAAGCACTAGGCAGAAAGACATTATTTCAGTTTTTGAGTGCGTTGGGC
>MIDO01000065.1:4945-8408 GCA_001831055.1 Verrucomicrobia bacterium GWC2_42_7
ACGTCCGCCTTCTCAAAAATTGAACGGGTGTTTTTCTGGGGGTCTATGAGGTAGCTGGCAATAGTCGGCCTGCTCAAAATCCTGAACTAAGGTTTTCCAGGGGGCTATGAGGCAGCTGGGAATACTCCGCCTGCTCGAAAATAGAACAGAAGTTTTTGGAAGTCTTCAGTTTTTATTCCTTGCTATGAATTGGGGGTTTTCATTGTTTACTATCGCCCAATCAAAATCGGGAGATTTTGGTTGGGCGATTATTAGTTTTTCTTTGGAAGGTTCCGGAAACCTTTCTTTTCTCTTAAAAAGAAAAGGTTCCGGATTCCTCTTAAAAAAAAAGATTGTTGCGCGTATGTAAATTCTGTAGGAATTGACATACGCGCAAAGTGCCTCCTTTTCGGAAAAGGGCTTGGGGAAAACCCATTTTGGGTGACCAAAATGGGTTTTTCCAAAATCCTTCCTGCAAATCCCCACCATATGGCTATTGTTGAAAGAAGAGTTTTGTTGAAGCATGTTGATGAACCTGGCTATGTTACCGGTTTGGAGTGTTATTTGAATCATGAGGGGTATGAGGTTTTAAAAAAATCGTTGCTGCGTAAGCCAGAAGAGCTGCGTCAGGAGGTTGTCAATTCGGGGGTACGGGGTCGTGGGGGAGCTGGTTTCCCTACTGGGGTTAAGTGGAATTTCCTAAAAAAGTCGGATAAGCCGATTTTCCTTATTTGCAATGCTGATGAGTCGGAGCCGGGGACGTTCAAGGACCGACAAATTATCCACAAAGATCCCCATCAATTAATCGAAGGGATCATGCTTGCGGCTTACGCTATTCAGGCCAAACAAGCTTTTATTTACATACGAGGCGAGATGGCAGAAGGTGCCGATTTATTGGAATCGGCTATACGCGAAGCAAAGAACAAACAATTTGTTGGGCAAAATATTTGCGGTTCTTCTTACTCCTGTGACATTACAGTGCATCGGGGGGCTGGTTGCTATATTTGTGGTGAAGAAACAGGTCTCATCGAATCGTTGGAAGGGAAGAGGGGGTATCCTAGAATAAAACCGCCTTACTTTCCTGCCAACCTTGGTCTCTACGGATGCCCTACCATTGTCAATAACGTCGAAACTCTTTGTCAAGTTAAGCACATTTTAGATGTTGGGGGAAAAGAATACGCGAAAATCGGTACTCCCAACAACACGGGAACGCGTATTTGGTGCGTCAGCGGCATGGTCAAGAAACCCGGATATTATGAATTTCCTTGTGGGTCGCTCACTCTCGGCGAGCTGATATTTGATGTCTGCGGAGGGATGTTTTCGGGCAGGAACCTAAAGGCCGTCATCCCTGGGGGGCTATCCTCAAAAATTCTAAAAGCGGGAGAAATCTTTAGAGGTTCGCTAAAAGATGGAACTCCGTTCGAATGGTCTCTCACCGATATCCCGCTCGACTACGATAGTCTAACCGCTGTTGGATCAATGTCTGGATCAGGAGGAATTATTGTTCTGGATAATTCCGTCGACATGCTTCGGGTCATTGCCAACATCTGTGACTTTTACGCCCACGAAAGTTGCGGCCAATGCACTCCTTGCCGAGAAGGCTCCCTTTGGTTGAAAAAAATTACAGCCCGCATGCTTAACGGCCAAATCTTTAATACAGACCCCGATCTTCTCCTTTCCATCGCAAATCAGATCGAAGGGAAAACCATATGCGCTCACGGAGAAGGCATCGCTTGGCCTGTTCAGAGTTTGGTGTCGAAGTTTAAGGACGAGTTTTTGGGGGAGACGCTTTTGATCCCCCAAAAGCGCCTCCCCCAAGCCCCCTCCGAAAAGGAGATACTTGCGCGGCTATAAAAAATTCCTTGCGGAATTTATATCCGCGCAAAAATTCCCTTTAGAATAGTTTTAGGGAAAAAGAAATGTTGCTTTTTTTGATTATCAAATCATTAGTTTTTTTAAAAAATTGCGGAAAGCACGAGTTCAATGTCCATTGCAATAATGGTCATCCTATGTCTTCTGCTCAGTGTCATCTTATCTCAAATTGTAAATCCTATCAGGAGGGTTGCCTTTATATTGAAAGATATTGCTGAAGGGGAGGGAGATTTGAGGAAGAGATTGGACTCGAATTCAAAGGATGAATTGGGCGAATTGGCAAAATGGTTCAATGTTTTCGTAGAAAAGTTGCAAGTATTAATAACAAAAATATCAAAAGATACGGAACTGTTAACGGTTTCATCAAAAGGACTTGAGGAGAAGTCAAAAGAGTTGTTTTGTCGTTCAAAGCAAGTCAGTGAAAAATCGACAAATGCAAACAGTGAGGGAATAAAGCTCTCTCAAAACATTAAAATTTTCGTCAATTCCGCAGATCAAATTTCAGGAAGTATAAACAACATGGCTGCTGCATCAGAAGAAATGGCCTCAGCATCTCAAAACGTTGCATCCTCTATAAGGCAATGGAAAAATCTATTGGCGACGTCTCAAAGCATTGTGAAAGAGAATCATCAATAACAGAAAAAGCCAGTAAGAAAGCAAAAGAAACTCGAGACATCATGGATAAATTGGGGGAATCGGCAAAAGAAATTGGTAGTATTGTTGAAATTATTGGGAAAATTGCAGGTCAAACAAATTTATTAGCGTTAAATGCAACTATCGAAGCTGCAAGTGCCGGTGAGGCCGGTAAAGGATTTGCTGTCGTTGCAAGCGAGGTAAAAGAATTGGCAAGACAAAGTGCTCAGGCAACAGAAAAGATCACTTTTCAAATCAAAGAGATCCAGAAAAATACACAAATCTCCATAATTGCGACAGAAGAAATTACAAAGATCGTTTATGAAATAAACGAAATTGCGAATACAATTGCTGCTTCAGTTGCAGAACAATCTACAACAACAGGATCGATTTCTCAGAATATGAATGGGGTATCAGAGGCAACAATGAACCTGACACAGAACATTCAATCAGTGGCATCGAATACAAGTGAGCTAGCAGATAATGTGAAAGAAATTTCAAGAAGTTCTCAGGAAATTACCACAAATATTAAAGATATTCATTCTTCCGCAATACAATCTGCTGATGGAGCAAATAAAACAAACACAAGTGCTACTGAATTGGCAAATCTCTCAGATCGATTGAAATCCGTAGTCAATCAATTTAAGTGTTAAGGCGTGGAGGCCTCTAAAAACTGCGGGGAAACTGCTTTTGGTCCCCCAAAAGCGGTTTCCCCGCACCCCTTCCGAAAAAGAGGCAATATGCGCTATAACAAGTTCTTGTAGAATATCTTATAGATCAAGAAGTGCTTCAAGGAAATATCTCCCAAAAATATCTTCATTTCTCCCCAAATAGGGTTTTTAGAGGTGTCCATGTGTATAGTTATACTATAGTTAATCGCATTGAGAATCGAGATGCGGAAACCCTTCTTTTTGAGGTAAAAAAGAAGGGTTTCCGCAACCTTCCCAAGAAAAACCAATGATTTGGCAATCAAAATCTT
>MIDO01000066.1:0-760 GCA_001831055.1 Verrucomicrobia bacterium GWC2_42_7
ACACAACGTAATTGCCGGAGAAAAGGCATCGATCGTACCATCGCTCTCATCCACCTCCGAAACAACCCATTCCCCTTGAGAAAAATGGCCAGGGTACAGTGACTCGTTTTTTGGCAGACCCCCAATTAAGTAACCAAAATTGAAGCCTTGCGCTTTTAAAGCGTGTACCAGCATATTCGTTGTCGTTGTCTTTCCATGACTACCGACTACGGCCAACAGTTTTTTATCTTTTACTAATTCTGCTAAAAAATGGCCACGCCTCACTAACCGCAATTCTCTTTCAAACGCTTTCTTATATAAAAAATGATTTTCATGAATCGCACTAGAGTAAATCACTGCATCATAACAAGTTTCCGATTGAAACTCTGTTCGCAAAACAATCCCCTTCTTCTTCAACAAATTCCCGACAGCTTCCGATAAGTCGTCATCGTAACCCTCTACGTGACATCCACTTTCCGCAAGATAAACGGCCAAGGGAGTCATCCCCATACCCCCTACGCCTATCATGAATACATTATTGAAGTCTCTCATTTACTTAACCTATTAACGACGAGCACGTTTTGCATTCATTTCGGAACACAGAGTCTCGACATCATTCGCAATGAGATCCACACTATTAAAACGATTCAAGCATTCAAGATTTCCTTGTATCTTTTTTAACAAATCTTCGTTAAATATCAGATCCATAACCTCTTTATCCAAGGACTCCAACTTCGCCTGCGGCAAAACAACACAGCCTCCTTGCTTTTCTAAAAAAGCT
>MIDO01000066.1:778-1130 GCA_001831055.1 Verrucomicrobia bacterium GWC2_42_7
TTATCCGTCGCATGCGGATAGGGAATCAAGATGGATGGCAATCGGCAATGAATAAATTCTGCTATGCTGCCAGCCCCGGCTCTCGCAATAACCAAATCAGCTGCACATAAAACTTCTCCAACATTATCGATGAATGGCACAAAGGTTACTTTACTAACCCCCGCACTTCCGTTCCTTTCAAATGAACCGTGATGGCTATGCTTCAATCCTGTCACACAATAAATGCTTATACCTATATCCGCTAATTTTTCAAAGTGGCTTACCACCCAATCATTTAAAACCTTTGCCCCTTGGCTTCCACCCATCACAAGTAACAACTTGCCATTCAGCGGCATAGACATCCTTCTCCTGG
>MIDO01000066.1:1167-7457 GCA_001831055.1 Verrucomicrobia bacterium GWC2_42_7
CACTGTCTTGGGCGGAATACCACGCAACTGAACCCCTTCCGGTAAATACAATCGCTTGCAGACGCCACTCAGAAAACGTGTGGATTTTCCAGGAATCTGATTCGCCTCATGCAGCAAGCTCGGATAACCGTGTAGCCATGCAGCTAATACTATCTCCAATGTAATAAAGCCACCAAAACCAATTACAAAATCAGGTTTTATCCTCCGCAATATTCTTATGGCAAATAACATACCTCTAAACTGCTGATACATAAACAGGGGCCATTTCCACGGTTTTTTCGAAAATGCAATGCCCGGAGCCTTAATAAATTGAATCGTCGGATATTTCGCAATTAGCCGCGCATCAACCTGTTTTGTACTAATAACTAAATGACACTGATGCCCCCGCTGCATCAGTTCCTGCGCAATCGATATCCCCGGCGCCAAATGACCCCCAGTTCCCCCACACGATATTAAAAATACACTCATGCTAAAATGGATGTTTTTTGGAAAAAACCAATAGTCCCCCAAAATGGGTTTTCCCCAAGCCCCTTTCCGAAAAGGAGTTATTTCGCGACACCAAAATCCTATGGATTTTACTGCCGCGAAAAATATCTTTCTTTATTCTACTTATTTACCTTAACAACCCTTTTCCCAAAGTCCAATCTGAAAAAAAGATCTTGCGCGGAAAAAATTCTACAAGGAATTTTATTATCAAGCAACGACCTCCTTTTCGGAGGGGGCTTGGGGAAAACCGCTTTTAAAAAATTAAAAGCGGTTTTCCCCAACTAAGCTAGCACACTAACACACTGCATACTTGTGTAAATGGCGACGGTTAGAGCGGCTAGGGATAGGAGCTTATTGTAGTCGGCGCCTTTTTCCGCCAATTGCAATTTAAGGCCAAACCACAAAAAAAGAGGTAAGAACAGGAGATTTAGAGAGATAAGGGGAGAATAACGCATCGACAACAGGCCCAAAGGAAGTAATGACGCCATGACTCCATTCGCAGTAAAATGATAGATACCAAAAGACCTCCCTAGCCGTACCACTGATGTCCTTTTTTTACTTTCTGTGTCCTCTTCTACGTCACGGCAATTGTTAATTATCAATATGTTATCTATCAACAAACCTAAACATGCGGATAAGATAAAAGTGTCTAGTGAAAAATTATAGGTTTGTACAAAAAAAGTACCCATCACTGCAACAGGGCCAAAAAATACAAATACAAATACATCGCCCCAACCATGATATGCCAAAGGATACTTTCCCCCAGTGTAAAAATAGGCACTGATTATACTAACAATGATAATCAGAGAAAACCACCATTTTCCCGTAAAAATTAACAAAACACCCATCACTGCAGCAAGGAAGAACGAGACAATCATTGCCCTAAACATGCCAGCAGGCGTCACTAATCCCTCCGCAAGCAAACGCGGGGGCCCTTTTCGATGAGGCTTGTCCACACCCTTTAGAAAATCATAATAATCATTAGCAAAGTTGCACCCCACCTGCAAAAAAACGGCTAATAGTAAACAAATTGCCCCTTTCCCCACATCTAAAAAGCCATATTTCCAGGAAAGCACATTTCCCAGCACAACTGGCGCAACCGACGCTATCAGTGTCTCCGGCCTCGCCGCCTTCACCCACGTTATCACTTTTATTACATTCCACATATGCTAAAGATTAGGCTAAGAATTTTTTTGGGGGAAAACCGCTTTTAATCTCTTAAAAGCGGTTTTCCCCCAAGCCCCTTTCCGAAAAGGAGTTATTTCGCGACACTAAAATCCTACAGATTTTACTGCGCCGAAAAGCATTTTTCACCTACTCTTCCTGTTTACCATAAAAGACCGCTTTCCCTAAGTCCAGTCCGAAAGTGAAGTTTTTGCGCGAAAATAATATTCCGAAAGGAATTTATTTACGCGCAATTACCTCCTTTTCGGAGGGGGCTTGGGGGAACGCTTTTGGGCGACCAAAAGCGGTTCCCCCAAAAAAGTCGGCAAGGGTTTCAAACTGCGGAATCGAATGGGTTTTGCAGAGGGCGGATATGTCTGGGGGAATGGGGTTGACGTCGCCGTAGATGTAGCCTGAGTTAATTTTTGCGTTTATGCCGGCCTGCAGATCCAATGGGCTATCCCCAAGCATCCATGATTCGGAGGGGCTTATGTTGTATTTAGATAGCATTTCTTGAATAAAGCGTGGCGAGGGTTTTCGGTAAAGCGACTCTTCTTCTGGGGCCTCTGGGGCTATACAGGTCTCCTTAAAGATGTCACCTAATCCTATTAACTCTACCATGCGCTGGTTGCAGGATTCGACGTCTGCGAGCGTAAAATAACCGCGTCCGATGCCGCTTTGATTCGTAAATAGAAACAGTAAAAAACCTTGTGCTAGCGCTTCCTTTGCAAATTCTATTGTCCCAGGACACAAGGCAACGTCCTCGGGTTTTGATAAATAGGGAACGTGTTTTATCAAAGTACCATCACGGTCGAGGAAGATTGCTTTATTCATGATATTTTAGAATTTCTTCGGGGGTTGCTGTGGCTGTTCCTACTTTGCCGACCACTACGCCTGCGGCTGTATTCGCGAAATGAGCAGCCGATTCTATACTTTCGCCCACAGCCAAACCTAATACGAGTCCTGCAATTGCCGTATCTCCGGCTCCTGACACATCAAAGACTTCCCTTGCATAGGTTGGAATTTGCTTATAAGGACGTCCCTCTTCACTAAGCAGCATGCCCTCTCCCCCTAATGTAATAACAAGGTGACGGGCTCCATATTGTTCAAAAATCTTTTTACAAACCTCCTCTGCAGGAAAGGAATCGTGGTCCTCGTGGGCAATTCCTGCCATCTGCAACGACTCCAACCTGTTCGGTGTCAACAAATTGAGTCCCCTCACAACCAACTTCCGTTTGGGCTTGGGATCCATTGCGACAAAGACTCCCTTTTGCTTTCCTACTTTTATAACAAAGTCAACCAAGTCCTCGGTCAAAAAACCTTTCGCGTAATCCGAAAGGATCACCGCATCGCAACACCCCATTTTCCCTTCAATGAGTTCTCGCAAATCCGTCACACACTTCGCATATTCGGACGGACGATCTTCCCTGTCCAAACGACACAACTGCTGTTTCCTTACAACCACACGCGTCTTCAGTATCGTCGAAAAGCCCCCTATCCTACAGCGTTTGTCCATCGAAACGCCCTTATCTTTCAACAACTTCAGTAGCATATCCGCAGAAGAATCCTCTCCAAGCGGTCCTATCACTTCCGCCTTACCTCCTAACGACGCTATATTAAGTGCCACATTCGCCCCCGCTCCCGCTGTATAAGTGTCTCGATCAATCCGTACCACAGGAACAGGCGCCTCGGGCGATATCCTCTCCACATCCCCCCAGATATAGTGATCCAACATCACGTCCCCAATCACTAGGACCCTCACCTTCGCTATCTTATCCAGCAACTCTCTCATGCTTAAAAAAACTCTCTCTTCCCTCTCAAATGTCAATAGAAAAACATTGGGGGAACGGCTTTTGGTCGCCCAAAAGCGTTCCCCCACCCCCCCTCCGAAAAAGAGGTCGTTGCGCGGTAACAAAATTCCTCTCAGAATTTTGTTACCGCGCAAGTACTTCTTTTTTGGAAGCTGTTTTGGGAAACGATAGTTATGGTAGTGTTTTTCTCGTGTGCTTAAAGATAGTGTGCTTAAAGAAGATCCTAAAAAAACGTAACCCCTTCCCTTGCCGGCGTGCTCTCAATGCCCAAAAAGACTTTGGTTCAGGATTTATAGAAGGGGAACAAGGTAACCCACCCACTGATCTTTTCTTAATATCTCGAATCGATTTCCCAAACAAATTTAGAGAGAATCTTTGCGCGGATATAAATTCTGCAAGGAATTTGTATCCGCGCAACGGTCTCCTTTTCGGAAAGGGGCTTGGGGAAAACGCTTTTGGGGGACCAAAAGCCGTTTTTCCAAAATTAAATTAGTTTTTAAGTTGACGTATTATAGAGGGGTGCTAAGTAAGTTAGGGTTCTATGAGTAACGAAGGCAGTGAGGATCCATTTTTGGCAAAAGTGTCGTTTTCTCCGAGGAGGGAAAACAGGCACGCGGCGATGCAGTTTATTTACATGCAAGATATCAATAAAACGGAGGATCTGGAAACTGCGCTTACATTATTTTTTCGTCAAAAGGACAAGCCTCGTGAGTTCTATGCCTTTGCTGAAGAGCTAATTAAGGGGACCCTAGAACACGTTGATACAATCGACGAAACCATACGCACTTACGCGAAAAACTGGGACTTTTCTCGCATAGCAAAGGTCGACTTGGCCATCCTTCGATTAGCCATTTATGAACTCTTATATTGCTTTCATATCCCACCCATTGTGTCTATAAATGAGGCCATTGATCTCAGTAAATTATTCTCGACAGCCGACTCTAAGCGCTTTATTAATGGCATCTTAGACGCTTTTAAGTTAAAACTCCATCGACCACTGAGAGACGCTTCTAAACAGTAAAGGAAAGGCTTTTGTCTTTTCTTGCGTTGGCATTGGTTGATAACAAACATTAGCCTTTTATTGCCAATGAGAATGAGATAAGTCGTATGCATCCTTTTTGCGCGAGGAATGAATTTGAAAAAATTCATTCCTCGCGCAATATCCTCCTTTTCGGAAAGGGGTGTCAGCAAGACGTCAGTTCAATTTTTCCAGAAGGCGGACGAGGTGAACAGGAAGGAGCGTACATTCGTACGTGACCGAATGTGAGTCCGATGTTCAACGTCCTCGAAAATTGAAATCACGTTTTGCTGTGGGGAAAACTTCTTTTAGGGGGACCAAAAGCCGTTTTCCCCAAAAGATCAATAGATCAATCCAACCTAAAAAAATACCATGTTTAATTTATTTCAAAAATTCAAAGTAGGCCTGAGCAAGACAGCAAAGCGTTTGTTTGGGGCAGTAGGGGGTATTTTTGGGATCAAACAACTGGATGAGAGCTCTATTGAACAATTGGAAGAGGCTTTGTATTGTGCAGATTTTGGTGTACAAACTACTCAAGAAATCATCGAAGAGATCCGCATCGCCTACAAAAAAGACAAAAATTTACACGGAAAAGACGCAGCAGCTATAGGTAGTAAAGTGCTCCAAGGCATTCTAACCGGCGCTGAAGTGCCATTTCAAACAGAAGCAAAACCAACAACTATCTGTCTTATTGGCGTAAATGGCTCTGGGAAAACAACAACTGCAGCAAAGTTAGCCTATCTCTTTCAAAAGGATGGCAAAAAAGTAATCCTTGGCGCCTGTGACACTTTCCGCGCTGCCGCAAATGAACAAATCGCAAGTTGGGCCAATCGCCTAAAAATTGATTTAATTGCAAGCCAACACGGAGGAGATGCCGCAGCTGTCGCTTTTGACGCCTACCAAGCAGCTGTCAGTCGCTCGGCAGACATCCTCATCCTCGACACCGCAGGGCGACTCCATACTAAATCCAATCTCGTCGAAGAGCTCAAAAAGATCAAACGCGTCCTACAAAAACAAAATCCACAAGCCCCCCATCACAGCTGGTTGGTTGTTGACGGCAGCTTAGGTTCAAATTCCATAGAGCAAGCCCGCGTCTTTCACAAAGAATTCGGACTGTCCGGCCTCATTATTACAAAACTAGACGGCACCAGCCGCGGAGGAGCCCTCGTCGGTATCTTCCGTGAGCTAAAACTCCCCATCCTCTTCGTCGGACTCGGCGAACAACCGGACGACCTCCAACCCTTCTCGGTTGGGAGCTACGTTTCGGCCATCTTTACAGCAGAGTAAAAAACGTGAGTTCAATTTTCGAGTGTGTTGGACGTCAGACTCACATTCAGTCACGTACGCATGTACGCTCCTTCATGTTCGCCTCGTCCGCCTGCTCGAAATCTTGAACTGACGTTTTTCTAATTTCCAGTAAAAATTCGAGATCTTATTATCGGAACTTTCGGGTTTCCTCTGGCCCAGAAAGGCGCTAGTTTAAGATTTGGAAAAGGCGGGCAAGGTGACCCACGCACCGATCTTTTCTTAATACCTAGAATCAATTTCCTTAAGGCCATTCAGAAAGAAAACATTGCGCAAATGTAAATTCCGCAAGGAATTTATAGTCGCGCAATATCCTCCTTTTCGGAAAGGGGTTTGGGGAAAACGCTTTTGGGTGACCAAAAGCAGTTTCCCCAAAATCATTTAGCTTTACTTTTGGAGATAGATTCGCGAAAAAAGATGGATGCTGAGGGCTTCTATACTGATAGTAGACGACGAGAAAAACACGAGGGAAGGACTGGAGCAAGTATTGGAAGAGAATTATGACG
>MIDO01000066.1:7499-7785 GCA_001831055.1 Verrucomicrobia bacterium GWC2_42_7
TGTGATACTGACAGACTTACGTATGGCAGGAAAGTCGGGATTGAAGGTTATTGATAAGGCCATTGGGTTGCCCTATAAGCCCGTGTGTATCATGATGACCGCCTATGGAAATGTCGAGACGGCCGTCGAAGCCATGAAAAGGGGCGCATTTGATTTTTTAACAAAACCCCTTAATATTGAAAAACTTGAGATATTGATTCAACGCGCGCTGGAAACCAAGCGAATTAAGCAAGAAAATCTAGAATTACATAAGAAGTTGGATAAACAATCCAACGAGCGAGGAATT
>MIDO01000067.1:0-147 GCA_001831055.1 Verrucomicrobia bacterium GWC2_42_7
AAAAACCGGGAAATTATCAAGACGATAAAGGGCAGTTTGTCGTGAAGCCTTTGTGCAGAGCTAACCCCTGATTTTAAAGGCGTTTAAAGAGACATGGACACAAAGATTTCACGAAGATCGGGTATGTTATTAATACCCATGAGGGAG
>MIDO01000067.1:305-3191 GCA_001831055.1 Verrucomicrobia bacterium GWC2_42_7
CCGAGTGCCTGGGAAAACAATCTTTCTTTTTTAAATACTCCATATGATCCCCAATAAGATCGTCAGCAAAATATTCCATCTCTTTGGTATGCCGCGGAGTATGAACATCACGATTTCTCATCATTGGACCTTCGGCTACATAGGTCCAATTCAATTTATCCCATGCCAATTTAAATATATGGTAGGTATTATTAACTTCTTTTTCGATACTCATGTAAGAGGTAAGAAACGGAGGTATTTAAACCTTTTGTCTTTGTTATAACTTAGTAGTAGTGAAATACCGTGATACAAGAAATTGTGGATCAATCTTTACACAAAGAATTGAAGATTAAAATTGTTTGAAAATAAAACCAATTTCTGTAAAATGGATGAGTACCCTTAAAATATTATGGCTCACAGGGGACTTAGGATGCCAACCAAAAATTGCCGTGACTTCTTAAGAGAAGAGCACAATAAGATATCGGAATATTTGGAGTTGGAGTTCTTTACTTATCTTGATCAGTTCGATGAGGGAGGATTTAAAGATGCCGACGAGAAAAATTTCTTTAAGAAATTCATCAAGGTCATAAAAAAGTTTGGGATGTCACAGGATAATATCGGGAACTCTCTCGAGGGTGACCGTTCTTTTATTTCTATAAAAACCGAACGGTTAAATTATTTTTTGAAAAAGTTTAGCGCCTGTCGAATTGATCCTCCAATCCAAGTTTTTTATTACCATTTAACCCCGGAAGGTCAAAAGAAAAGAGTTCAGTGTCATTTGGCATGTTCTCAGGGCAGGGAGTTATCAACAGTAAATGATTCAATAATAGTATATTCCGCTGATATTTTTCCATTTGATCAGGCAAAGGAGGCCTGTGCAGGTAAGCTTCAAGAATCGAACATTCAAGAGAAGTCCAAAAAAGAATCTCAATCAGCCTCTGCGTCAGAAATGTTGTCGACACCCTCACTCATCCAACCAGAAACAACCGTAAAAAAACATATTTTTGAGGTCGGCCTATTGCTTAAGCAGCATCAAATCAGTGAAGCGAAAGACTTATTACAACGGCTGGAGCCGCTGAATCCCCTTGTTATATTTCATAAACAGCTAGCAGTACTTGCTTCTAAACCAATTAAAAAACTCAGTAACCATGATATCAAGACTATTTGTAAAAATTTGGAATTACTATTGGATACCGACGTGAAACATTCAACTGCGTTTATTCTGCATGCCATCAAAGAAAAATACCATGATACACTTGGGAGACGATTCCCGGTTCCTTTGCCTGAAAAACCAGCGGTTGAAATAATAAAGGATTTGCCTGAATTAGAATTGTTCGATCAGGTAGTAATTTATGAATAAAAATAGAAATGCCAAGGAGTGTTGCAATGTACCTTGAATTACCTCACGACATGGAGAAAAGACTTCGCGTGATTCGCTTTTTCTGCCTTAAACTTAGCAAGGAGGATCTTGCTTATGAGATCAATGAAGAAATGCATCGCGTTGAACTTGACTGTGAACAGACAATTAAAACTGTTAAAGAAAAGTTTCGATTGCAAGAGGAAACGATTCAAAACAGTTTTGAAGATTCTACAAAAGGTTTAAGAACTAAAAGGCTTGCTATCGCAGGAGCAGCAGTGCTCATCCTTATTCTTTTTGGTGTCAAGTTTCTGGATTTGGATGAGAACCAAAAATTAATCATAGGAATGGTTGTCGCGGGACTGCTTTTAGCAGCATCCGTAGTAGTGGTACGCTTGTCAGTAAGCATCAACCAAAAGGTTAAAAAAAACAAAGATGCGATAACTCAAATTAATAAGCAACAAGAAAAACAGCTGACAGATTGCAAAAATTTGCGAAATAAAAGACTGTCTGACTTATCTGAAGGAGTTGATCAATTATTTTCTGCATGGACCAACGCGATCGCGACAGAAGAAGAAGTGTTCAATTATATTAATGACATAATATCAAAAGAGTTGAAACCCAAGATAAATGAATTATTAGATATAAGTGAGAAGGACATAGAAGATGAACGTTGCGCCGAAATATGGACTCCCGCATTCATACAAAGTGAGATACCGATTCCACTTGTTGAAACTGATATTGAACGATCAAAATATGATATTTATCTTGTGAGAGATGAAATAATCCAACCATTAAAACAAATTTTCCCTTTTAGTTTAACATGGGAATCTTTCAGAGACAGGATTCTGCAAAAAATAAATCTATCTAATGATAAAGATTTAAAGTTATCATCTTATAATGCCATGAGCTACTACCATGAAAAAAAGGCGTATCTAGCGGGGTGCTATTTTTACCAGAAAATTCTCTGCACACAAGATTTTGTCTCACAATTCAGATGCTATGTAAACATACTCTGCAATAGAATTGCATTTGCTCAGACATTGCAGCTTCTTTATGAAGATATTTGTGCTATTGGCATTGAAACTTCTCAATCCGCAGAAATTTTGTATGATTTTAAGGCGATTGATAAGCATATACAAACGCTCTCCCTGGAGCTGCGAAGCGGATCAACTTACAAAATGTCTGGCGATGCGGGAAGCAATATCGGAAAAGGATCTAATATTTTTGATTTTCATACTCAAGTAAAAAGTAAAGCAAATGAGGTTTTTGAGAAACAGATTCAAAATGTTCGGGCATTTATTTTGGAAGCCAAAAGAGGCAAAGATATCTAATTTTTTGATTATGTAAATTTTTCTGTTGCTTGTTAAGTTAAGTTCATGCTCGTAAAAGAACTCATACACGCAACAAAATTTGCCCTCAATCTTAAACTGTTACGGATAATACCTCATATCTCGGCGGTCGTCGGAGCAGCGAGTTCTTCCACAAGTGCGACCAGCTTATACCGTGGAACAAGCTTGCCGAACCGCTCAAGGATATCTACAAGAACA
>MIDO01000067.1:3232-6171 GCA_001831055.1 Verrucomicrobia bacterium GWC2_42_7
GCTCGCAGAAATGCTTGACGATCGTATATCGTTTCGGCGGTTCGTCGGCTTAAAGATGGAACAGGCAGCCCTGATGAAACCACATTTGTGCTGTTCCGCAAAAGGCACAAAACTGTGCCTTGCGGTTTGGAAATTGACGCCGTGACTTGAAAAAGTATTTTCAACACGCATCGGTGCAAAAATACAAAATAGTTTTAAAATGTGAGGTTATTCAGAGGTCTCATACGACATATGCAGACAAAAATGTTGACTAAAAGACAGATTGCATAGAAAATCAGCACAAATGGACTAAGTTTAGAAAAATGCGTGTGTCTTTTTCGCTGAAAGCCATGAATCGCTGGAGCATTAAAATGGTTAATATTATAAGAGGCACAAGTCAAAAGCCTATTTCTAGCCAAAGACTTGCGAACTTCTTTAGTCATCAAAGCAACTATGACGGTTATTTATTTATTGGTTACCCTATCATTGGAACGACCGAAGGGCCATACCCAATAGACGCCCTCTGGATCTCCAAAAAAAATGGCCTTGTTATATTTAATTTAGTCGAAGGAAGAGATATAGCTGGTTATCAAGAAGCTCAAGATGACAGTGCAAATAAGCTAGAGTCGAAACTTCGGAACCATAAGCCCTTAATGAAAAGCAGAAGTCTTCTTGTTCCGATAAACGTGATTACATTTGCTCCCACATTGCAAACTCTACCTAAAGTCGATAATTATTCTATCTGCAACGAAAGCAATTTGAATTCTTATCTGAACCAATTAAAATGGGAGACGTCAGAAGTTTTTGAAGCATTAGTTGCGGTTATTCAAACCATATCTACTATCCGCAAAGGACGTAAAAAAAGAGTTGTTCAAAAAGAAGACTCTCGAGGAGCGAAGCTCAAAAAACTGGAGGATTCAATAGCAAATCTGGACAATTTGCAAGGACAAGCAGTTATTGAGACCGTAGAGGGGGTACAGAGGATACGCGGGTTAGCTGGTTCTGGCAAGACTATTGTTCTAGCCTTGAAAGCTGCTTACATGCACGCGATACACCCTGATTGGAAAATTGCGGTTACATTCAACACACGTTCATTAAAAGGCCAATTTAGACAATTCATAAATACTTTCGTTATTGAGCAGACCAATGAAGAACCAGACTGGGACAATTTACACATTATTCATGCGTGGGGTGCTCCAGGAGGCGGAGAACGAAATGGTATTTATTACAGCTTTTGCCAAACAAATAGTTTAGAATGTTATGATTATGCCACTGCCAGAGCTAAATTTGGTCCTAGTATGGAATTTAAAGGCGCTTGTGATTTAGCCTTGAATCAATTAGAGGGTACTAGCAATCAGCTTTATGATGCAATACTCGTTGATGAGGCACAAGATTTTCCGCCTTCATTTCTTCGGTTGTGCTATGAAATACTTGGTACTGATAAACGTTTAGTGTATGCATATGATGAATTACAAAATTTAAGTTCGCAATCTTTGCCTGCACCCGAAGAAATTTTCGGCAAAAACTCTGATGGTAGTCCATGTGTTAGATTTACAGCTTATGAGCCAGGAAAACCACAACAAGATATTATTCTTGAAAAATGTTATCGAAATTCCCGACCTGTATTAGCAAGCGCACATGCACTAGGTTTTGGTATTTATAGAAAAAAAGATCCCGAAATAAATACTGGACTTGTTCAAATCTTTGATCAAAAGCAGCTTTGGTTAGACATAGGTTATTCAATAGTAAAAGGTGAATTAAATGATGGGCACGAGGTAACACTAGCCAGAACTGATGAAAGTAGCCCAGCATTTCTGGAAAATCATTCTTCTATCGAAGACTTGATTCAATTTCACTCTTTTAAAACATCCGAGGAACAAGCTGAATGGCTCGTCAATCAAATTCAACTTAACTTAACTAATGAAGAGTTGCGATCTGATGATATCGTTATAATTAATCCTGATCCTGTGTCCACTCGAAGCGAAACGGGACCCATTCGCAAATTGCTTTTTGATAAAAATATTAATTCGCATCTCGCCGGTGTCGACACCTCTCCTGACATTTTTTTTCACACGGATAGAGATTCAATTGCTTTTACAGGAATATATAGGGCGAAGGGCAATGAAGCAGGAATGGTTTATATTATTAATGCACAAGATTGCTATTCAGCATTTGGAAATTTAGCTAGCATTCGAAACAGACTTTTCACAGCAATTACTCGTAGTAAAGCTTGGGTTCGAGTATTGGGAGTAGGTGATAGAATGAAAAAGCTGGCCGAAGAATTTGATCAAATTAAAGCACATAAATTTGAACTCACATTCCGGTATCCCACCCATGACGAGCGAAAACACCTTAATCTTGTTAATAGAGATATGACGGCAGATGAGAAACGCCGTGTTCAAAAAGGAAAAGGCGAATTAGGGGCTCTATTAGAAGACCTTGAATCTGGAAAAATCTATATTGAGGATTTGGGTTCGGAGCAAATAAGGAGATTGAGATCCCTTATCAACAAGGATAACCAATAATGAGCAGTCCAGCACCAGCAGATATTCGAAACCAAATCGAACGCTTAACTTCGGATATAATTGGGCTAAGTTTATGTAATGACCAAAAATTTCCTTCTGTCCAGAAATTGGCTGGACAGATTACGGAAGTCGGCTTCAGGGGCGACAACAATTTGAGTGTCGCATTAAAAAATATACCTTATACAGAAATTTACAACGAGTTGGAACGAGTTCAAGCTTACAATGTTAAAATGCTTGATGGAGCCTTAATTCAGTTTTTATACAGGTTCAAGAAAGATGAATTAATCAAGCATCAACTAGCTTTTTTCCCCTCCCCACACCTTGATGAATATCAAAATAATCCAGACATTTATGAAAATGATGAAATCTATGCAGAAGTCATAAAACGAAATATAGTGCCATTTCCATTACGAATTGATTATGATACTGACGCGG
>MIDO01000067.1:6183-7861 GCA_001831055.1 Verrucomicrobia bacterium GWC2_42_7
AACTAGATCATCCTATGTCACATTTAACTTTGGGCCAATATAAAAATTGTCGCATTCCTGTAAGCGCACCCGTTACGCCATACATTTTTGTGAATTTTATTTTACGTAATTTTTATAACACCGCATTTAAAACATTTTGTGACAAGATTCAAAAATTTGACACCTTGTTTAGTGATACGTTAGTCGGTCGGGAAAAGGGAGTTCTGCATTTTCAGGTTCCTCGCGAAAAATTGACATAGTAATAATCGCGTCCTAACGAGTGCATTGGTGAACCAATACTCGGCCATCGTACAGCAGCGATAACAGAGGTGTATGTCGAGCTCGATCAACAGAAGGCGATGGAGGCGGTTGTGAGGTAGGATAAAATATTGCTTCATTTTTGCTCTGATGCTGCCCTTTTGCCTTGTTTTCGGCCAATAACTAATGTCGTAATGCCAGTTATTCCCGCGATCAACGCTGTGAACGGTCCGCTAACCTGAAGATTACTGCCGTACGCCACAACTCTGTCAAACCACGAAACCGCGTCTACTTTCACTGTCAAAATATTGGACGAGCAAGAAAGCGGAAGATCTTTAAGGCTAACACCATTGTTTGGTGGTTGAGTCTGCGTTACCGCTGCAAAAACCTCATACTCATCATTGTTTCTTGGCAGTCCGCTCAGATCACCTAAATGCACGTTAGCCAACCATTGCGTGCCAACTACCGGAACCTCCTGCTGCCACAACAAGTCATTATTGCGCGGATGTACGACCAAGACCAGCCTGTCTTCTTGCGAAAGTCCACACGCAGTTCCTTTGACCAATATGGACGGCCTGTCCCCCGACCAAATATGAATTCCGTAATGATCTTCAGGATAGGAGATTCTCAAATTTGGGCTGGAACCAAGCCCTTGCGACTGCTCACCGCCCCCTGTACTTAAATATTTGACGTTGCGAACCTGCACTGTCTGCGAGTTGGTACCGGAGAATACAAATTCAATCAGGACGTATACCCTCGTGAGGTCAATGCCAGTAAACTTATCCAGCGAAAACCTGTACGTTTGCCAATCCGACGTTAGTTTAATGGGCACCTTTGTTTCGCTACCGTCATCTGGCTGGGTGTTGGTCTTCAGGCCAATTTCGATCTGCTCGCCACCGGTAGCGCCCTTCATCTCTACGGTCAGCATATCATATGCCGACATGTCACGTTTGGGACGCGGAGGTTCCTTGGGCTTACCAACGGTAATGAAAACAGAGCCCCATGATTGGCTGGCCGGATAAGACATTGTCATGTACGCATCATCGTTACTGAGCCAATTGGTCTTTCCGCCAGAACTGTTAACGCCCATATCCAAACCTGAAAACAGTTTTGAGCCAACAAGGATATCAGCAGTTTGCCCCAATACCGTCGCTGACATGCAAACCCCAAACACAAGAACGCAACAAATACATTTTGATTCCATAGTCATTGCTCCTTTGCTATAACTAATCGCAATCACATTGCCAACTGTAATCTAAGATTTCCCATATTAAACGCTTGGCTACGCAACCAAGCATTTCAATGCTACGATAATATCAAACTCTTCCTTAAATTACAATTATCTGAGATTTTTTTAACGTTTTCGCCGTCTGCGGAAAGAGTTTGGCTGGAAAAGCCCAGAATAGTATTGGGGGCACAGATAAGCAGCGATAATAGTATT
>MIDO01000068.1:0-10274 GCA_001831055.1 Verrucomicrobia bacterium GWC2_42_7
TATAACAAATCTAGGGTTTTCTGAAGAAAACCTCCTGATTTATCGGAAAATGATCCGCTATCCCTTTGGCATGATCTTACATTGCGGCCCTACCGGTTCCGGCAAGTCAATGACCTTGTTCTCAGCATTGAGAGAAATCGCTTCACCAGAAATTAACGTACAAACGGCAGAAGATCCCATCGAATATACCATTCCCGGAATCAACCAAGTCCAAATGCACAGAGCCATAGGACTAACGTTTGCTAGCACATTGCGCAGCTTCCTTCGTATGGACCCAGATGTGATCCTCTTGGGAGAAATTCGAGACAAAGAAACTGCAGAAATCGCCATCGAAGCAGCATTAACAGGGCACTTGCTCCTCAGTACAATGCATACAAATGACGCACCCTCTACCATCGCTCGCTTTACTGACATGGAGATCGAGCCTTTTATGATTTCATCCTCTCTCCTCGTCGTGTGCGCTCAACGATTAATGCGCAAAGTGTGCAGTAAATGTAGAGTCACCTATAAGCCAGAAGCAAATGAATCAGAAATTTTGATGAATTCCATAAAATGGACAGGGGATATCTACAAAGCAAACGAATATGGTTGCCCAGCGTGTGGCGGAATGGGCATGAAGGGCCGCATCGGCATTCACGAACTCATGCAGAATAACGACGAACTAACCAGAGCCATCAACCGCAACGCAGACACAGCCACTCTCAAAGTCATTGCGATGCAAACGGGCATGAAAACCCTTCACCAAGACAGCATGCTTAAAGTCAAAAACGGCGTAACCTCCCTCCTCGAGGCTATTTCCGTCGTCCCACCAGATTCCATTCAAATCGAGAAAAAGTAAATTTTTTTTGAAAAAGGGCTTTTGGACTCCCAAAGGCGTTCTCCCCCAAAAAATTCATTTACTATGATTTTCTTGAAGTTTTCTTAAAAGGAGCCAGTTGGCCGAGTTTTTCGCGGGCAATCCAGCGGTAAATGGTTTTCAAGCCCAAACCGAATTCTTCTGACACTTCCCTAACCCCTTTCCCCCCCTGGAGCTGTTTTAGCACCTTGCATCTCACTTCTATATCGTATGGTTTTGGCATTCTTTTATAGTCTGTGTTAAAAAAAGACAGGGGCTTTGAAGGGAAACGAGCGCTTAGTCTTTGATTTCGCGATGCAGTGTATGACGCTTCAAGCAAGGATTGTATTTCATCTTTTCCACTTTTTCTTGCTGCGTCTTCTTATTGCGCGTGCTCATGTAGCGTGAAGGACTTTTTCCTTCTTTTCTAGCTTCTGTGCATTCTAATATAATGTGTTCTCTTGGCATACTTAAATATATAAAGATAAGCGATGCTAGAAATTATATTATGGAATTCAATACTTTTTATAAAAAATTTACTGAAAGACATTATTTCAGTTTTTGAGTTCGTGGGCTGCGGACTCACTCTTCCTTACGTACGGATGTACGCTTGGTCGTGTTCGCTTTGCCCGCCTGCTCAAAATCCTGAACTAAAGTCTTTCAGTGCGATTATTGGAGAGCTGAGAAAAGAAAAGGCTCCCTCGTGTTCATCTCATCCGCCTTCTCTAAAACAGAAACAATGTCGATCTCTTTTAAAACAGTTCCATTTGCCTACAATCTTGTTGATAGGAGCTGTACTTAAATAGGAGGGGCAGGCCGTCAGAATGGAATTGGGGCATGTTTATGAGTCGGCAGATAAGAAGGGCACAGGCAATGGCATCGTATAGGGCAGAATGGTACTGACGGCGTTTTTCCGGGCAATGAATTTTGCTCAATGCATCGAGATTTTCTTGTAATTGGAACGTTTCGATGAGGGACTCTAATTTATAGGATGGAAGTTTTTGGTATAAATTCTCATATAAACGCAGGGTATCTATCCAAGGACCCCAAGTGACGCTGGGTTGACCATCTGAAAAATTCTGCGTGGAGGCCGTATAGGGCCAGACTGCTTTTAATAGCTGATGTTCTGTAAATGCATTATGGGCAGCAAAGGGACCGCTTCCTCTTAGCGAGGAAAAGAGATTCCAATCCGTATCGATGGGGAGTAAACGCGTGAGTTCGTCTTCATAAATTCCATGACAAGCGGTTTCTCGATAAGGAATAGTCCCGTAGGGTCTGCATAATCGAGTATGGGTTGACTCAATTACTCCATTAGAGATAGTTGCAATACCATATTCAACAATCCCCGATTGCAAACTCCCTTCAAAATCAATAACATGTATAGGTGCGTTGCTGAAACTCATCATCCTCAAAAAGAGCAGTAAAAATTATTTACTGCATAAGCAAGTTAAAAGTTAGGGGAACGGTTTTCTGTTTTGGGGCAGCAAGAATAATTCTAAGGGAACTGCTTTTCTAAAATTATATCAAAACAAAGATTTTCAAACGCGAATTCGGAATAAGGAATATTGTCTATACGCATCTTAATTTTATTCATCTCTCATTTGCTCTCAGTGAGTTAGGTTGCTACGTGAATTAAACAAATGTTCTCTCACATGAAAAAGTCGAGAGTTTTTTATAAAAATTTAGTTGACGCCAGAATAAAAGAAATAACAATGCAACAGGCATAGGAAATTACAGGCTTTTGATCGAGTTGTTGATTGAAAAAGAGCCAAAGAAGAAAGTTTTATGTTTATAAGAAAAAGTCTGTTTTTGCTTCCAATTATTTCATCACAAGGCCATTACATACAATCACATGACATCTAAAACTATCGGTCATGTGACTTTTTAGGATAAAATACATCGTTCTCTCATGAAAAAATTAATACTGTTAATAGCAATTACTCATCCTATTGTCTTGTTTTCATCTAAGAGCAGCAATACTGAGAAAGAATTTTCACAATTGGAGTTACCCTCTTCTTCTCCTTCTCTTCCACGGACTCGGCATGGGTCCTTGGGAACTGCTGCAGCTTCTGCCGATGCCGCAATGAGAGAAAGAGGTTCCTCTCAAACCCTAACTTTACCAATCAAAGGCACCTCCTCGCACAAACGAGCAAGTAGCTCCCCATCAAAAGAGAAGCCGCAATTCATTGCGATAAAAAAATCGGGATCCTCCGGTCCCTCTTTTCTTGGAAGTCTAATTTTATTTCGCGCAACTGCAGCGGCTTCCCCAAAGGCTCAGAAGCTAGGGCAAGATAGCTCACCTTTTTTTGCCAATTCATTATTTTTCAAAAACGAAGGAAAAGGAGCCGATGAAACCTTTCGGATACCACCTCTTTCCTTGAGTCAAGAGAAGCCCACCATCTCCAGCTCTAGTTATGAATCTCAGAAAGGAGTACATAGCGAGACAGAAAGAAAACAAAATGTTCAAAAATCAACAAAAAGTCATCAAAAACAAGAAAGAAGTGGGTACGTCTCTACCCAATCCCTTTCCCCAGCCCCCTCACGAGACAGAGACAATGTTTCCGCCAAAATAGGACCGTCTGATCCCTTTTCCCCTTCTCCAGCAGTGACTCCAACGGCTTCTCCAGTGAATAAAACTGGACTTTTTGATGGGCAGCAGAATATGACGCCACTTATGCTTGCAAGTCCTGGAGACAAAGAGGTCATAGTGCCAATCCAGCCTCACTTTGACCTGTTCCAAGCATTTCGTAACTGTGAGACTGCTTATAATGAAATAGATTTCATAGTGGTTGCAGCGGCAATCCAGCCTGAGTTTGAGATGCTAAAAAAAGCATTTAGTAGTAACTGCAAACCTGTTGATGCTAAACTTATTGGGGAAGGTAGGGAACTGTCTCTCTTTTACCTTATCAACCGTCTTGGTCCTGATAATATTGCGTTTTTTCAGCTTAAAAATAAAACTGTAGTCGTTGCTCTAATTGGTAAAAACTACATTGAATCCGCCAGTCGCAGTCAGCAAATTATAGATTGCTTTCGTCCAGGATTAAAAATATTTTTCTTGGCAGGTATATGTGGCAGCCTAAGTCCAGATTTCAAGCCGGGGGATGTTATTATTCCAGAATGTCTTTTAGATACGACCACCGGATATTACTGTAATGTGGATGAGGAAGGACAATATATTCCTAGGGAAGAGATAGCCCCTCGTCTTAACGGACAATGTTTAGGAGAACTCTGTCTAATACATCAAGAGCGTATACCTGCATGTAAAGATCTATTTTCCCTAGCTGAGGAATTGGTTTTAGCCAGAAATGAGCCAGACAAAAATCCAATTATACACGAGAGATTGAATGAAAAAATAAAAAGTGCACATTTAATAGGTCAAGGAATGGGAGAGTACCCAATCTCTTTGAGCATGCGATCCATTGAAGCCAATGGCAAAGATCCAAAACACCGCGAGCGTTCCAAGTCAGTAGAGGCAAATGAGCCTAGTGATAATATAAGTCCTCGCATAAAACCTAGTGTTGTTGATAATGTAAAACAAGAAATTATCTATAAGTATATGATGAGCAGCGATAGTGATGAATTCAGAAACCTTCAAAAGGGCGAAACGCGCGCCAATATTATAATCGGAGGAATTGGAACCTCCAATACAGCTTTTGTTGATAGCAGTAGCATTGCGACCGTATTGAGAAACCTCGATGGCGTGTTTGTAGATATGGAAGCGGCTGCTATGGGGACGGTTTGTTTACACAACCATATTCCTTTCGTGGTTGTAAAGAGTGCAAGTGATAGAGCTGGAATCCAAGCAGGACAAAATGAAATAAGAGCCAACCGTGAGACCAGTGCACGTAATGCCGCTATCGTTGTTCGCGCAATAATAGATTGTCTCCCAACAGAGATAAGTCAGATGCCATCTCCTTACATTCGACGTCGTTAGGATTTTATAGTTAATTCCTATTAATAATTCTTGAGGTATAAAAAAGACATTTAGGTAAGTGATAGTCCTCTCTCTTTCGCTGAAGAAAATTTTAAAAAAAATTCTTCAGCAATGCTAACTTCCTTTTGAAAAGTGCGAAAAACCTTTCTTCTCTTGTGAAAAGAAAGGCTTTCGCGTTTTTTTACTTCCAATTATAATTTAAAAAATTTAATTGACGCAGAATAAAAAGGAGTGAAAATGCATCAAACGTAGGAATTTACTGACTTCAAATAAATTTATTTATTAAAAATGAGCAAAAGAAAGAAAGAGTTTCATTTTTATAAGAAAGAGTTTGCTTTTATTCTTAGAAATACCATCATGGGAGCACTCTGTGTCGTCATATGACGTGGTCAAAAGAAAAGGTGTCATGTGACTTTTGTTTTTTTAGATAAAATTTATTGTTTTTTTATGGCAAAGTTAAATTTAATATTATTAGTTTCGGTCACTTATCCGATAAGCCTTTTTTCTTCCGAAGAGTTTAATGCCGACAAACTCTTTTCAATAATGCAAACACCAAGCTCTTCTCCTTCTTTCTCGGTGTCTGAGTCTCCGGCAACGGCTGCAGCTTCTGCAGACGCTTCTAAATTCAAAAGGCACAGACCATATAGGCTAGCTGATTTAACCAGAGAAAACCCTTTGCAGAGATCAGCCAGTTGCTTTCCTTTTATAGAGGGCGCGTTATCTCCGCAGGGGATAAGACTAAATAGAGTTGCAGTGGGAATGATTCCTCCTCTTTCTTTAGTCCCATCCAGGTTTTCAAGCTTCCCCCCTGTCTCACAAAAGAAGAAAGCTGGAGAGTCTCCGACGAAAAAAAAGCCTTCTTCTTTAGATCTAAAACCACTTGACGATTCACGTTTTTTCTCCAGTTCGTCTAGTTCATCCCCGTCTACTGGTCTTGCTGCATTAAAGGATAAAGAATCTCAAAAAAGGGTGCACGAGGAAATATCTGCAGGAATCTCTCTCGATAACACAAGGGGAGATCCTAAAAGCCCACAAACGATAGGAAGTCCCTCTCGTTGCTTCTCTTCGCCGGAAATGTCACCTATAAATTCTCGAGCCTATTCACCTATAATTTTGGAAGAAACATTACCACCCGCTGCTTTACCAATTGACCCTAAGGATTTTGAAAGATTAATTGCAAACAAAGATATAATTGTCATTGCAACAGCAATCCCTATTGAATTTGAGGCTACGAAATTAGCGTTTGCCAGACATTCACCTATTGCAATAAAATCCCGTAAGAGTATGCCCATGGTATTCTGTACGTTCAATGATAAAATTGTGGTTATTGCTTTAATTGGGAAAGGTTCTGCCGACGCAGTCGCAAGAACCCAGTCCATTATAAAAAAATTCGAAGGTCCATTAAAAGCATTCTTCCTTACAGGAATATGCGGTAGTTTAAGTCAAGACCTCTTACCAGGAGATGTCATCATTCCCGAGTTTTTTGAGGATTTAAGTGAAGGGTATGTTTTTAACGATATTCTCACCGAAGGGAAAAAAGAACATTTAATCAGAGATGGCGTATCTCATCGTTTGTCAAGGAATTCTATAGGAGAATTGAATTCTATAGGAGAATTTTATCCAATAGAGCCTCAACTTATCCCAGCATATGGTCATTTATTTTCTTTAGCACAGCAATTGGTTGATACAAAGGAAAAGCAAGCTCTTAATGGTGATTATAGTGAGGTAAAGTATAAAGAATTAAAAGATGAAATAAGAAAAGAACGCTTAATGGCACAAGGACTGGGACGCCGCTCTCTTTCAATGAGCATGGCTCTAGTTAAAGAAGAGAAAAAAGAGGATGACTTTACACTAATCGCTGAAAAAATAAGGCAAAAACATACCTATAAATATATGAGAAGCGAGAATAGCATTTCATTCCAAAACCTAACTAATTCTCGAGGAGAATTAGCTAAGATTAAAATAGGAGGCATTGGGGCTTCATTCCCAGCTTTTGTAGATAGAAGAGATGTTGCAGAAGCGTTTAATCAAAAATTCGGAGCAGATGTTGTTGATATGGAATCAGAGCCTGTTGTAAAAACTTGCATAAAACCAGAAAACAACATACCAGTTATAGTGGTAAAAAGTCCAAGTGATATGGCAGGAAAGCAACAAACAATGCCAAATGAATGCGTTAAGAGCGAAATAGACAAAAACCGATTCAAGAGTGCTCTTAATGCGGCTATAGTCGTTGAGGCAATGATAAGTTGTCTCCAAGTAAGGCAGTGCCCGCCAACTCGCTAGCAGGATCAGAAAGGTTTTATTTTAAATTAAGAGTAGTTTTTTCAAAAACCCTTGTCAAATAAAGCTGATTTTGTTACACTACCCACCACTGGACGAAAGTTCATAGAAGAGAACACATTACGCGAAAGATATGTCAATTTTTCTTTCGCGTAAAATACCTGTTTTTCGGAGAGGTTTTAAGGCTCTTCTCTATAATAGATATAAAGCATATGGGAGTTTTTGTTGGACGACAGAAAGAATTGGAGCTTTTTTGGAAAGAGTTAGATAAAAGCTCTCATTCGTCTGACGCAAAACAGATTTTTTATCTCAAAGCTCCCGATAAGTATGGGAAAAAAGCTTTTTATACAGAGCTTTGGAATAAGTTAAAAAAGAACCAAACGCCTTATTTATATATTCGTCCGATTGGGTTTATCTCGGCTGATGAAAGCATTCCTTGGACAAATTTTTTTGTTTTTTCAATGCAGTCTAATGAGCAACCATTAACGGACCTGATTAAAAACCTACAACTTGCTGTTGTTCAAGAAAATACATCTGATGGAAGATCTAAGGAGAACCCAAATAACCCCACGGGTTCGATGCCGATTGAGCAAGTGGGCAACAATAATCATTTTTATGACGAAAAATGCTTCGAACTCTTTCTAACAGAAGTTCTTGTGCAATCTAATGGGCGCGGTAGTAATAAAAAGAAAAACTGTTTATTGTTTGTATTAGATGACTACGATATGTTCCCTGTCGAAAAGAAGGAATGGTTTTCTAAATTGTTTTTTCAGCAATTGTCAGATTTTTTTGATTGGGATATCCGATATTTGTTATCCGGGAAAACTAGTTTTTTTTCGACACCCGACATACTCTCCAATTGGGCTCCACTCGAAGAAAAAGTGTTGGAGCTAGAACTACCCCCTCTTTCTTTTGACGAAGCGAGTTTTCTCCTGAAAAAAAAGGGAATTCCTTCGGATAAATTTCGAGAATTTTTTGGAAAAAGCAGCGGAATTCCAGGGAACTTATCTATGGAAGCTAATCTTTCTTTAGTTGGAGAAGAGAAAGGTACGCTTGATATTGTGCAACAGAAGGTTGCAGGATTTTCAGATTCAGAAAAGAAAAAAATTTTGTATTTCGCACACTTGGGTCTTACGAGTGAGGAAGCTATAAAAATCTTTGGAACAGAGACTGACGTCCATGGAACCTTTCAGTGGTTAATAGACCAGATAAACGAATTATCTCAGGAATTAAAACCTGATCAGATGAGCGAATTCCTCAATAGCCTTCTTGAATGGCAAAAACAAAGCGACCCAAGAAATTTTATTAGTTTTGCGAACAATACATGCAAATATCAAAAAATATTGGCGTCTTTTCCTGAAGAAAAGTCACGCCAAATCATGACGCAGTTATCTATCTTTAATTACTTCGATGAAGCACTTATCAATAAAATTTATCCCGACCAATGTGAGGCAATTATTCGATTTCTAAGAAATAATCCACAATATTCCATCCGCAGTGATGTTAATTGGCAATTAAAACCAGAATTCAAACGTGTCATTCAAATTTATAGGGAATTGTTAAAAATCCAAAACGACCCCATTATTCAAGAAAAAATAAAAAACATTTGGAACGACAAATACGCCAGTACCATTCAAGAAATCGAAAAACGCGAGAATGAAATTTATCGCAAAGAAGAAGAAAAAGCAAAAATTACAAAACAATTAAATCCCCTTATTCAAAAACTCGAAAAAAAGCAAAAGCAATTCCGTACCCCGGAACCCACCCACCCAACGGCCAGAAGTAGTTCATTGGCTTGGAATGTAATGCTCGAAATCATGGGCGTAACCCTACTCTATGCGGGAATGCTCTTATTTGAAAATGTATCTTTAACCTATGTTATCTGTGGTTGCATATTGGTTATCCTTGGACTCTTCCGCCGACAAAAAAAATCCCTACCCTATCAACCCCAAGCCCCCCAACAAGAAACACGTATCACCGATTCAGCTGATCAATTTCTCAAAATTCAACTCGCCCAACTCGAGTTCAAACGAGAACAAACTTCGCGCGACGTCCTCGCCAATAAAAAATCCCTCAAAAAACTTCAGCAACTCTTAGAGGAACAATATTATATATAGTAAAGAAGAAATAAGTTGGCCCGCCGGAACCCCTTTCTTTTTGAGGTAAGGAAGAAAGGGATTCCGCCGGAAAGCACCCGTTCAATTTTTGAGTGTGTTGGACTACGGACTCACCCTTCCCTCACGTACGGATGTACGCTCAGTCGAATTCGCCTTGTCCGCCTTCTCAAAAAATGAACGGGTGCTTTCCGGACCTCCCCTAAGAAAAACCAGTAATCAGCCCGAAAAATCTGAAAAATTCTTCGAATTTTTCAGATTTTTCGGGCTGATAAGATGGATTTTGGTTAAGTCCTCAACGATGCCTCTTTTTTGGGTCAACCTCATTCTGTTTGACTATATATAGCATGCTGCAATTAAGTAACTACAACGCCATTTCTCTCGCCGAAGAAAATTTTTAGGATTTTACTGAGGCGACATTCGCTTTTCTTTGGAAAGCGCGAAAAGAAAGGTTTTCGCAACTTATCGCCTCTCTTTTGCAGCATGCGATAAAACACATGAACCATGAAAAGAATAAATATTGACTTTTCTGAAAAATCATACAAATGTTATCGCATTTATAAAAAACAATGAAAAAAGACATCCTAGTAGCATGTTCTCTCTTTTTAGCAAACTTAACGTCTTTTGCTATTGACGATAGCACCTATGCAACAGCCCTAGCTATTGTAGACAATCCGGAAGACAGCTTGGTGAAATCTGCTGTATATGCAATCGCAGAGGCAGCCTATTGCGATGGCGACAGTCAGGCACTGGGATTTATCGCCGAAAACCTTGAAAACAACGAAAGTGCTAAAGCAATTTTTGCAGAAATATTCGAGAGACACGCCCCTACACCTTCATCGGCAGCATCAGCGCCACGGGCAATCGAAATCCAAGAGGACGAAGCCTTGTCACTAGCAATTGCAGAATCATTACGCTTTAAAGACGAAGAAGAAAAAACAACAAGAGAAAAGCAGGAAGATTTAAGCCTTAGAGAAGCAACCAGGATCGCAGAAGAAGAGGAGCAAAAAGCCCAGCAAAGGATTGCTAAAGAGACGCAATCGCAAGAAGAACTTTTAGGGAAAATGGCGACATTTGATGCCGTCTTAAAAGAGGCACACAAGTGTATGGA
>MIDO01000068.1:10306-19493 GCA_001831055.1 Verrucomicrobia bacterium GWC2_42_7
ACAAGCTATCTCCTTATGTCAGTGAACACAAAGGAATGATTTTATCTTGGTTTGACCGCTTGGCTCCCATTTTAAATTTAAAAAAATCAATCCCTGATAATTTAAGAGACATTTTAATTGGCTTTGACATACCAGCAGGGCAAGTGGATGATTTTATAGGGAAACTGAGTAACGGCACAGACGGAGAAACACAATGGGCCCCACGTGAGATTTTCTCAATTGCTTACGCATTTGGCAGCCTGCTTCCTCCCGAAGAAACAGCTATAGCATTTAAGGCCGGCATTCGCGAAAATTATGAAACGGAGGGAGGCTGTGTCCCTGGAATTATTAATCGTTTATTTGTCATCATTGAAAATGAAATTAACCTTCTTCAGCCGCACATAGAAGAGCTTATTCTCATCAATCAAAAAATATAGCATAGGCAAGTCAAGAAAAGACAAGTTGCGAAAACCTTTCTTTTTGCAAAAAAAGAAAAGTTTTGGCGCTTTCCAAAGAAAAACGATAGTGCGCGAACAAAAAACGTGACTTTTTTGTTCGCGCAAAAGGATTGATTTTTGCAACTACTTTTATTGCCCATGCTATATAGTTAAATGCGTTGAAAATGGAGGCAAGAAAACCCTTCTTTTTGAGGAAAAAAACTTCGTCACCTTCAAAAACACCAATAATTTGGCCCTTAAAGCCTTACAGACTATAAAGAGCCAAATAGGTTACACACCATTGCTTCAAAGTCAGCCAAAAAACCGCCTCCATTACCCATGGATTCCTCTATAAAAACACCTTAATTTTGAAAAAGGTCTTTAGAGACACCCAGGTTTTCGCGTAATGCAAAAAATGGTGGGAGATACAGGACTCGAACCAGTGACCCCTAGCGTGTGAAGCTAGTGCTCTAACCAACTGAGCTAATCCCCCACAACAAAGATCCATTAAGACAATCACTCTTTTGAATTCTTGCAAGCCGTTTTTCTTTGGAAAGTGCGAATTTTTATACGTTTTTTCTTTTTGCGAAAAAAGAAAGGTTTTCGCAACTTGTTACGACTTAACTTGCCTTTGCTGTACGCTGCCTTCAAATTGCATAAAAGTTTTCACCTCTCTAGACTCAAAGTTAAAAAATAAGAAATAAAATGACTTGACGGAGGAGGTCGGTTAGTATTTTCTTTTAACTCGTTTTATTAAATTTGCGCGGG
Source organism: Verrucomicrobia bacterium GWC2_42_7 (assembly GCA_001831055.1). Lineage (GTDB taxonomy): Bacteria > Verrucomicrobiota > Verrucomicrobiia > Opitutales > GWC2-42-7-A > GWC2-42-7-A. Next base: position 11,491 of record MIDO01000068.1, read on the forward strand.
CATAGTTTAGGGGTAAAACACCAGCCTTCCAAGCTGGTTTCGACGGTTCGATTCCGTCTGCCCGCACCAAACACAACACTGGCGGGGTGTAGCTCAGCCTGGTAGAGCGCTACGTTCGGGACGTAGTTGTCGCTGGTTCGAATCCAGTCACTCCGAATCCGCAAGATGTTATTTTAAGTTTCGAGCAGGCTGACAAGGTAGGTCTTTCCTTGCCTCAGGCTTATCTCCCCAAGAAAAACTTTAGTTCAGGATTTTGAGCAGGCGGGCAAGGTGAGCATGGAGCGTACTTACGTACGTAACCGAATGTGAATCCGTAGCCCAACGAACTCAAAAACTGAAATAATGTTTTTCAAAAAAATCCTTTCAGTTTTAGTTGACAGGGAAGAAATGGCAGGTAGATTCATTTCAAATTAAGGGCTCTTAGCTCAGTGGTCAGAGCAGGGGACTCATAATCCCTTGGTCGCAGGTTCGACCCCTGCAGGGCCCACCATTTAGGATGATTATTGGATTTTTGTCTCATCCAGAAAGTTTGTTTGATTTGCAAAAAAAATTCTTTTTGCGATGGTTTTAAGGGAGAGCGAAATGGCGAATTGAGCAACTTAGGTGTATCGTTATTCCTTTTTGGGGGAGCCGATAAGTTTTATTTATCGCCTAAGCAAAATCGATAGATTTTACTTAGGCGATCATTAGTTTTTCTTAGGAAGGTCCGGAAACTTTTCTTTTCCCTTAAAAAGAAAGGTTTCCGGATGTATTTTCGTAATATCGAACTTCATGGATAAGTTAGAACAGACGACTTTTTTTGGCAATGAAGGGGAGCGAGGGGGTACTCCGAGCTACCGACCGCTCGCGACGCGCATGCGTGCCACGAGCATGAAAGAAGTTGTTGGTCAACGACATCTTTTGGATGAAAAGGCATTGTTGCCGCGACTTATTTCCACGAATTGCTTTGGAAGTTTATTGTTTTATGGGCCTCCGGGGTGCGGGAAGACGACGTTAGCGGAAGTCATTGCACATGAGACTGGGAGTAAATTTGTACGGATTAATGCTGTTTTATCGAATGTAGCGGAATTGAGAGAGATCTTGACTTGGTCGAGGCATCATCCGAAAGACAATACGATCCTTTTTATCGATGAAATCCATCGTTTCAATAAGGCCCAACAGGACTTATTGCTTCCAGATGTTGAGGAAGGAAACATACGACTCATCGGGGCCACTACGCATAATCCCAGTTTTTATATTATCTCACCACTAATCAGCAGAAGCCATCTATTTCGACTAGAACCACTTAACATAGAAGATGTGGTATCTTTTTTGGGGCGAGCGCTTGTAGATAAAGAAAGAGGCCTTGGCAATATGCAAGCTTCTCTAGAAGAGGAAGTTTTAGTGGGATTGTCTAAATTGTGCAACGGAGACCTCCGAAAAGCACTCAATTCGTTGGAAACGCTTGTTATGAGCAAGCCCATTGGGTCCTCCTTTTCGATGCAGGACTTATATGCTTTTGCTAAAGAACGTTCCATCCGATACGACTCAGACGAAGAAGAACATTATGACACCATTTCTGCTTTTATAAAAAGCGTCCGCGGCTGCGATCCAGATGCGGCTATTTATTGGTTGGCTAAGATGATAGAAGGAGGTGAAGATCCTCGCTTTATTGCAAGGCGTTTAGTGATATTGGCGTCGGAAGATGTGGGATTGGCTGATTCGCGCGGACTTCCTCTCGCAGTAGCAGCTTTTTCTGCTTGTGAAACCATCGGAATGCCCGAATGCGCCATCAACCTGGCCCACGCCACAGTCTTCCTTGCAACAGCTCCCAAAAGCAATGCCTCCTATATGGCCCTCAATAATGCTCAGGAAAAAATAAAGAAAGAGGGCGCTCAACCTGTTCCAGTCTGGTTACGCGAAGGAGGAACTCGAGTCGGCAAGATTCTTGGATTCGGTAAAGACTACCTTTATAGCCACAATTCCCCCCATAATATTTCAGGACAAGAGTACATGGCCGAACCCGAAACTTTCTACTTCCCTAAAGATGTCGGCGCCGAGGCCGCAGTACGCGAACGAATGGCCCATCTCAAAAATTTAAAAAGCCAAAAATCAAAAAACAGTTAAGGGCGTAGCATAAGTAAGTTAAGAATAGATAAGGTGCGAAAACCTTTCTTTTCGCGGGAAAAGAAAGGTTTTCGCGCTTTCCAAAGAAAAGCGATAGTGCGTGAACAAAAGACTACGCTTTTTGTTCGCGCAAAGGGGTTGATTTTTGTAACAACTTTTATTGCCTATGCTATATAGTTAAATGCATTGAAAATGGAGATGTATTTAGGAGCTATTTTGAACTACATCTGCGCTCTAACAAGTTCTGAAAGGACTTATTAGAGCGCAAACTCCCTCCTTTTCGAAAGGGGTGAGGGGAAACGCTTTTGGGGGACTATGGTTCCCCCGCAAAACACCTACCTCAAAGCAAAGATAAAATTTGCAAAGCATTAAGGGCGGCGCCCTTCCAGAGCTGATCACCGACGACCCATAGGGAGAGGCCATTGCAAAAGGCGGAATCTTTACGAAGGCGTCCGACAAAACAGGAGGTTTTTTCTGAAGAAAGCGAGGGCATAGGTAGTTGATTTTCCAGAAATTCCAGCCCGCTAAAATCGAGGAGAGCTTTTTTGGCCGTGGGGAGGTCGATGGGTTTTTCGAATTCTGCGTTGATGGCAATGGAATGGCATCGAAAGACAGGAACCCTGACGCACGTAGAGGAGACGCTTAGTTGGGGCAGATGGAGGATTTTGCGACTTTCGAAGAGCATCTTGTTTTCTTCTTGCGTATAACCAGACTCTGAAAAATCTTCGACTTTTGGAATAACATTGAAAGCAATGGGCGCTGGATATACAGAAGGAATGAGCTCTTGGTTGGCAGACCAAGCCCTGATTTGAGAATCGAGTTCTTTGATGGCAGCGAGCCCCGTCCCAGAAACAGCCTGGTAGGTTGAAGCGAAGAATCGAGATAACCCAAATGCTTGGTGTAAAGGCGCTAACGCCATAAGGGCGATGGTCGTGCAACAGTTGGGATTTGAGATAATACCCCTATGATTTTTGAGGTCGCTAGCATTAATTTCTGGAATAATCAGGGGCACTTCTGGCTTTTGGCGAAAAGCAGCACTGTTATCAATGACAATGCAACCACGCTTAACGGCTTCCGGGGCAAACTTTTGGGAAATATCTGCACCTGCAGAAAAGATAGCCACATCCAATCCGTTAAAAGAGTCGGGAATGAGCTCTTGCACGAAACCGCATGTAGTCTCCACCCCCCCTGACTTTTGGGAAGCTAACAATCTAAGCTCTTTGTAAGGAAGCTTCAATTGCTTTATCAACTTCTGGACCTCCAGCCCAACAGCCCCAGTCGCTCCAACTAAACCAATTCGTTTCATTGTAGGGAAAATTTTGTAGAACCCAGGTAGATATCCAAAAACCCTCTCTTTTTGAGGTAAAAAAGAAAGGGATTCCGGCCCTCCCCCAAGAAAAACCAAGGATCGAGCCAAAAAATCTTAAAAAATTCTTCGAATTTGGTTGGCTCGATGGATTTGTTTTTATTCATTATCAGCCAGTTATGATCCTATTAAAAAGATATGCTTAAATTTATGCTATCTATTGAAGGGAAAAAAAAAGCAAGGACAAACATAAATCATAAATATTTTTTAAAAACCTCTTGATTTTGGACAACAAATAAGTACTTTAATGATCTCTTTTAAATTTCATGCCTAGCTAGCTCAATCGGTAGAGCAGTTGACTCTTAATCAATTGGTTCGGGGTTCGAGTCCCCGGCTGGGTACTTTTTAGCCGACTTAGCTCAGTTGGTAGAGCACCCGCCTTGTAAGCGGACGGTCATCAGTTCAAATCTGATAGTCGGCTCCAGTTTTTATAGTATAGTAAAAGACATTTAGCTGGTGACAAGGCGCGAAAACCTTTCTTTTCACAGGAAAAGAAAGGTTTTCGCGCTTTCCAAAGAAAAGCGAATATCGCCCAAGAAAAATCTAGCGATTTTTCTTGGGCGAGGGAATTTGCTTTGTAATAACTTTAATGTCTTATGTTATATCTTTTCGGAAAGGGGTGTCATAAAACCGTTTTTAGAGGGACCAAAAGCGGTTTTCCCCAATTAAAAAAATAACGCCTCCCCTAAGCTTTCCGCTTTTTGGTTCTTTTAGGGGACTTGGGGGGCTCCATGAGAGGGGGGCGTTTTTTAGGGACGAACGGGAGAAGGAAGGCCTCATCGAAGTTGTAGCCGTTGCTGAAGTCTTCGACTCGATCGTTTTCGGACTTTCCAAGAATGCCATTGTTGACCATGTTGAAGACGATCGCACCCACGTCTTCTGTAGAGCGGATCCCCCATGCGTCGCAGAGTAGATTAGCCATAGGACCAAATTCATTCAATACAAAGATCCGAAAGCCTTCCAATAACTCTTTCCCACTGATATGGTTGCTTGAATCGTCTGGTTTCTTTTTCTTGATTTCTTCAACCGTGAAATCTAATGCCTGCCGTACAAGCAAATACGCTTTCTTGTCGTAACGCGGGTCTTGCGAACAAATATAGTCCAATGTTTCAAAAAAATTACTCGTCCCCATAATTCCCATTCTCTAATTACTACAAAAAAATACAAGCTTCCTTTTTTGTGTGGGGAACCGCTTTTGGTCCCCCCAAAGCGTTTCCCCACACCCCTCCGAAAAAGAGATCGTGCGCCGCAACAAAATTCCTTTCTGAATTTTGTTGCGGCGCAAGGTTCTTTTTCCCGAAAATGGCTTGAGAGAAAACGAATTTTATGAAAAAGATATGAGGAAAAACTCCTTTTCGGAAAAGGGCTTTGGAAAAAATGCTTTTGGGGGACCAAAAGCATTTTTCCCTAAAAGGACAATATCCCCCTTTCTTTTAAAATCTTCCCGCCGATTCCAATCCAATGATATACGCAATTGAAATTCCGAGTCAGATTAGTAGTGACGTACTGGCATTAATCCCTGCGCAATGGGCAAGGAAGCATGGGATATTTCCCATAAAATATTGCCACCGAGAGAAAGAAATTACTATTTTGAAAAAGAATGGATTACAAGAGGAGATTAAGGCAGCGATAGCGTTTCATTTACCTTATCGCATACGGTGGCAAGCCATCTCTGGCAATGTCATAGAACGTTTAATCGAAACTTATTACAGCAACTCTGGGAAAAAGCTAGAATCAGCGACACAAAGAGATCCTTTTTCCGAAAAAAGCCACCAAGTGGTTGAAATGGTGGAGTTTTTCCTAAAAAAAGCAGTAGAGGCAAGGGCTTCTGATTTGCACTTTGAGTCAATGCAAGAGGGATTGAAGGTTCGAATGCGGATCGACGGCGCGCTTATAGAGGAGTTGGTCGAAAAAAAAATGGAGAAGGGCATCATTGCGAGAATCAAAGTTCTGGCCAATTTGGATATCATGGAAATGCGACGCCCGCAAGATGGCAGATTCCAACGCGTACTCAATGGGAAAAAAATGGACTTCCGTGTATCAACATTGCCCACTTTCCACGGTGAAAGCGTCGTTTTAAGGGTTTTAGATAAAACACCTTTCGTCTCTGAGTCCTCAAGTGTGGTAATTCCTTCAAAAATACGTAACGAGTTGGCCTCCATTGCCAATAGCAATAGCGGTCTGTTCCTTGTCACGGGCCCTACGGGTAGCGGAAAAACAACCACCCTCTATGTCACCCTAAGAACAATCAATTCTCCAAATTTAAAAATCAACACTATAGAGGATCCCGTTGAATACGAACTTGATGGTATCGTACAAAGCGAAGTAAACCCAGCCATCGATTTTACCTTTGCCAGTATACTCCGATCCGTATTACGCCACGACCCAGATAAAATTATGATAGGCGAAATCCGCGATGCAGAAACTGCAAAAATCGCCGTACAAGCCGCATTGACAGGACACTTGGTTATGAGCACCTTGCATACAAATGATGCTCCCAGCACCATCATTCGATTAATGGACCTCGGCATCGAAGCCTATAAAATCGCATCCACTTTAAAGGCTGTGTTATCCCAACGACTCTTGCGACAACTTTGCCCCGAATGTAAACAAATATATACCCCACATCCCCAACTCCTAATAAACAACCCCTGCAACAGTACCACATCCCTATGCAAAGCAACGGGTTGCAATAAATGCAACCATACAGGTTACAATGGCAGAAAAGTCATTTTCGAGCTCATCAAAATGAATCCCCACATCCAATCCTTAATCTCCAAACGCGCCCCCCTCCACGAACTCAAAGATTATCTGAAATCCACCCAACATCAAACCCTCTTCGATGTCGCCAGACAATTCCTCGCCCAAGGTATCATCTCCTACGACGACCTCATCAAAAACATCCCGCTGTCTTAGGGAAAGAGAGACATTCGGTCACGTACGAATGTACGCTCCCTCATATTCACCTCATCCGCCTTCTCGAGAAATTGAACTGACGTTTTTCAGATACCCCTTCCGAAAAGGAGGGAATCTGTGCTATAATAATTTCTTGCAGAACATATTATAGTGCAGACGTGGTTCAATTTGAATATCTCCCAAAATACCTTCGTTTTTCAGAAAATAGGGCTTTTACAGGTGTCTTTTTAAAAAAATTCGTTTTCGCTTACCTCCACGCAACAGTCTCCTTTTCGGAGGGGGTGAGGGGGAACGCTTTTGGGGGACCAAAAGCGGTTCCTCCTACCCTACTTTTGTTTTAAAAGAAAGTTGGCCACATGCAGCGGCAATGGGATCGCCTTTTTCCAGGCGGATGGTTGCTGAGACATTGGCTGATTTCAAAAACCCAATAAATTGCTTTTGAACCGCTGGCATCGGCGCTATCCAAGAAAGGCTTTCGACTTTATTGCAAGGGATAAGGTTGACATGCGCATGCAGGTAATGCGCTATTTTTGCCAGTTGTTGAGCTTGTGATAGGGAGTCGTTAAGATCGCGAATGAGAATGTACTCAAGCGTTATCATGCGGCCTCGCTTTTCCGAATACTGCTTGATCGCAGGGAACAATTTTTCTAGCGGATACTTGCGATTTATGGGCATGATTTGATTCCTGACCTCATTCGTCGTTCCGTGTAAGCTAATCGCTAGACGAAATTGGATTTTTTCGTCTGCTAACTTTTCGATCTCGGGCACCAGGCCTGATGTCGAAACGGTAATCCTTCTTGCTCCAAAACGTAACCCCCAATCACTATTAATGATCGTGAGGGCTTGTATTAAATTCTGATAATTAGCTAAAGGCTCACCCATGCCCATTACAACGATATTGTCGATCGGAAACCGGTCTGTTTTGCCAGATTCCTTTTCGATATCCGTTGCAACGGTTAATAATTGGTCGACGATTTCACCAGCCTCGAGGTTGCGCTTAAACCCTGATAACCCAGATGCACAAAAGTTACACCCATAAGCACACCCTACCTGCGTTGATAGACAGACAGTTACGCGCCCAAAACCCGTTTCATCTTCAACATCTGGAGCCCATAAAGAAACCGTCTCCACAAGAGAACCATCCCCCAACTGCATCAAATACTTACGCGTCGTATCCTGCGACTTATGGATCTTTATCGGTACCGTCGAACAAAAAACATACTCATCCTCAAGCTTCTCTCGAAACTCAACCGGCAAATTGGTCATCTCTGCCCAACTACAAGCACGCTTCTTGTACAGCCAATCAGCTACTTGCTTCGCCCGAAACTTGGGCTGCCCCATCGCAACTACGGCCCCCTCAAGCTCACCTAAGGTCTCCCCATGTATCAATTTCTTCTCCATAATCTTTTTTTAGGAAGGATGTTTGAGGAAAACCCATTTTGGTCCCCCAAAATGAGTTTTCCCCAATCCCCTTTCCGAAAAGGAGATACTTACGCGAAATTAAATTTTTGCAAAATTTATTTTCGCACAAAAGTGTTTCTTGACGATGCCGGAACCCCTTTCTTTTGAGGTATAGTTAAACAGATTGAGAATAAAGGCGCGGAAAACCTTCTTT
>MIDO01000069.1 GCA_001831055.1 Verrucomicrobia bacterium GWC2_42_7
TAAAGCGGAAAATATTTCGACGGAAGCTAATTACATTGCAACAAGGGCGTTATCTCTATTGGCTACGGGCCATCCATCGCGCATTGGAATCATTTTTCCCGGTAAAATCTCACCGATTGCCAGAGAATTAGCGGCCCTATTAGAAAAACTTAACATTCCGCATAATAACATGTTAGGAATGTATGCGCCGCACTCGGAAGCAATGGCATTGTTTTCTCGTTGGGCTGCCTTTCAGAAAACCGGACAATTGGAAAATTTTTTAGAATTTGCTGATACTTTATATGCACAGTCAAGGGTGGATAAGGCGATCTATGAGGTGGTCAAGCAATCTCTTATTAAGGCATTTAAGCAATGTCTCACTCAGAACATAAGCGTATTAGTATCCTATCTAGTGGATATCAAAGAAGTTGCACAGTTTTTCAAAGAATGGCCCTTATTGACACCGTCTGCAAATTTTAGCGTTTTTGCAGAAGAGTGTTTGTGTTTTTTAAGAAAAATCACAACTGAAGCTGAACTGTTATCTCTTTTTGAAACCGCATGTCAGCGATTAATGGCCAAACAAAACTTGGTGCTTTCGAGGGAATTATTTTTGAATTGGGCTGAATGCGTCCTTATCAAAAACAATCGCATTGCATCCGATATCGGACTGCAAACATTTTCCCCGATTCAATTGATGTCGGCAGAAGAAGCCGTAACACAATCATGGACCCATATCATCTTCGCCGGACTCAACCAAGGGGCGTGGCCATCAGAGGAAAAGGAATCGCCGATATTGGACGCCAAAACCGTCCAACTGCTTAACTCAGACGCGTGGCGTTCCATTGTAAAAACATCGGCTTCCTCAAACTGCGACAAAAAAAATCCGCCAGAAAAAAAAGATCCTTCTTCCTGGAAAACAACACAATCAAGAAGTCCTATCGGAATGATTGCCGGTGCGGCAGAACAAACAGCGATACAAGAGTCCCATTTTTTGCAATTAGCAGCCCACACCCCTTCGATTACATTCACTTTCAGCTCAAAAAATCCTGCCGAGCCCCAGCGGGTCGCATCCATTAGCCCTTTCTTAACAAAGTATTTATGTGAGAACAGAACTCATAAAGGAGACCTTCAATGGATCGTCAAGAACGCTCATCCTAAACTAACACTTGAAGCGGATACCGTCAGCGAACCATCAGCTTCGGCCAAAAAAACGCACGACGCGTATACCGTGCGCAAAGAAAAAAATGACACGCCCTCCCCCTTCAAATATGCATTTGAAACACCTCCACCCCAAGGTCTGTCACTTCCTTGTAAAGCATGGGAAGAGGCCCTCACCCAACCCGTTACCTCTTGGTTTAGGCACGTCCTGAAAACTTATAAAAAATACTTTCCAGCCGAAGAAAATCCCACAGCCGAAACCGTAGGGAGTTGGGTCCATTCGTGGATCGCCCTACCCTCCGCAGCCCAAAATCCCATTCCAATCCCCGAGGGCTCCCTTTGGGAAAAATTAGTCCGAGAACACGCTTATCAAACAAAACACCTTGTCTCCCAATCAATAGAGAAAAATAATCGCGAATTATCCGATTATTGGAAATTTAATTGGTTAAGAGCCTATTCCATCGCCCTCAATTTCATCAGAGAACTCAAGGAGGTCCCGCTTGGTTTTGTTGCAAGCGAAATCAACTTACCTCATAATCCCATAAAACTACCTAACCAGAAGGAACTCCCCGCAACCGGACGGATCGACCTTTTATTATCCTCCCATCCCTGCGAACTAGAGTCCCCTCCCCCCAACACAAATTTGTGGATAATCGATTTTAAAACAGGAGGAGACCCCGAGCTTACAGAAACCTCTTTGAAAAAAGGAAAAGGAATTCAATTAGCGCTCTATGGCCTTTCTCTAAAAACGCAGGGATTTTCAGACATAACACTGTCCATCTTAAAAGCGGATGCGCATCTGAAAAAACAGGTATCCGTGATAAACCTCGATTCCCTCCAACCTCTATGGGACAAACTCTCCTCCATCCAAAAAACAGGTGCCTTCGGCTCCAACGAAAACATCCGCTCCGAGTTTTCCCTCTCTAGCTCCGTCCCAATGACCGTTCTACAGTAAATTGGAGAACTCTAAAAACTGCAGGGGAACTGCTTTTGGTCCCCTAAAACCGTTTCCCCGCGCCCCTTCCGAAAAGGAGAAAATTTGTCTACGTTAACTTGCCTATGCTATAGTCAAACGTATTGAAAATGAATATAGTATTTTGTTTTGGGACGTCTTCTCATCCATCGCCTAATAAAAACCGTAAGATTTTTATTAGGCGATTATTAAAAGTGTTTCTTGGGAAGGTGCGGAAACCTTTCTTTCTTCAGAAAGAAGGGTTTCCGCGTATCGATTCTCTATGCTATTTACTATATATTTTAACTCTCTAAAATTCTGGCGGAGAGGGTGGGATTCGAACCCACGGTACAGTTACCCGCACACCTGATTTCGAGTCAGGCACATTCGTCCACTCTGTCACCTCTCCTTGCTAGAAAAGACTCAAATATCAAAAAACAAAGAAAGATACCGTGGGCGGAGAAAAACTCCATTAGGAATTTACATCCGCGCAAATAACTTCTTTTCGGGAAGCAGCTTGGGGAAAACCCATTTTTAGGGACTATGGGTTTTCCCCATTTTCCCTAAAATCCCCTCCTAAGCGGAAGTCTCTATTTTTGGCCTTTGATCTCTCCGTTCGTCCGTTTTTCTCTAAATTTTCGACGTTGATAAGACAAAAAACCATAGAACAAATAAGTCAAGAAAATCACTGCAAAAGAATATTCTTTAAACAAGACTCCGACGGCAACTAAGGCGACAACAGAGACAAAAGTCCGGGAAGGCGCATCGGTATTCCAATCGACGATATTACGGAAACTTGGATAAGGAACCGTACTGACCATGAGCCATGCAATCAATAACATGAGTGGAGGCAAGAGAATGGTCCATCCTCTGAGATCGAGGTTTGTCAGAACGAGTACGAGCGAAGCGATGGTCCCAGCAGCGGCAGTAATGGGCAACCCAACGAAGTCGCGTCCGGGAGTCTTTTCTTTGACAACTGGTAACAATGGATGCGTGATGACGTTATACCGCGCAAGGCGTACCGCTCCACAGAGCAAATAAAAGAATCCAATTAACCAACCTAATTGCCTGAAGAAAGGACAACCATCTGTTGGTGAAAGAATTAGGAAAAACACCATTAATGCAGGGGCCACTCCAAAAGAGACAAGGTCTGCCAAAGAATCAAATTCTTTACCAAATAAAGATTCCTTTCCCCCTAAACGTGCAACACGCCCATCTAGGACATCGCACACAGAAGCTAAGATAATAAACCAAACCGCATGCGTATAGTATTCTTTCGAAAGCACCTCATCGATAGCAACGTATTTGGCTTGAATACATCTAATGATTGCTAGAAAACCAAAAAATAAATTTCCCGAAGTAAATAAATTCGGAAGCAGATAGATTTTAGCTGCATCAGATGGATCAATACGAATTCCTTTTTTTTCTATAGGTTGGGACATGATATTGATTTTTGAATTAAATTATTTTTTAAGCGTTTCCAAATAATTCCAAAAAGACTGGTGTTGTTCCACCATCCATTCTTCGGAAACAGGAAGCTTAAATCGAAAGACAAAATCTGAAATAGTATGTTGATGCAAGATGTAGTGGACAAAATAAGCCTCCTCTTGTTTCTCAAAATAAAGTCGAAACTGGCTAAATTTTATCCGATAAAAACGTTTACCATCGCGCTCAAAATTGCCAACTTCTTCGTTGTTCTTGCGCAACATATCAGGAGTCAGCGAACTAAACTGTTCAATAAGCTGTAACTGTTCCAGCTTATCAAGCTTTTTTAGCTCCCCCATGCTTTGCTCACTGAAGTTTACTTGGTGCATCTTATAATAAACTGATAATTTTTAGATTTTTCCAAGAAAAAAGTGTGTATTTTAGATAAGGAGAAGTCGGAAAACCTATTTTTTCGCTCCAAAATGGGTTTTTACAAGCCCCTTTCCGAAAAGGAGGCGGTTGCGGGAAGATAAATTCCTCAGGGAATTTTTATTCCACAATAAAGGAACGAAGAGAACAAGCTACCCTTTCAGGAGGTGTTCTATTATTTCAGTCATATCTTCTACAGCATCCAACACTTTTCTGTGAACAAAGATGGGGCGGTTGCTTTGCAATGCAATCAATATGGCATCGCTCGGACGGCAGTCTATCTCCAGCAGCTTAACACCTAACTCGTTTGACATCTTTAGGATAAGTGATGCAAAAAAGATATTATTGCTCACATCGTTGATGATGACCTTTTCAACTGAAATATTAAAACCCGTCAATATGTGATTAATGAGGTCGTGAGTAAGCGGCCGCTCTTTTTCTGCGTTATTCAGATGCAAGGAGATGGCGCTCCCGATGGAAAGATCTACGTAAATGACAAATGCTTTTTCATCTGTCCACAAAAAGACTATCATCCCATTTGGACTCGGAACTACCCCCTTAACAGACGCTAAAATAAGATCCGATTTCTTCATATCCTGTTTTATAGCGCATCATGAATCCCTCCCCCATCATTTGCAAGCGAAATATATGGTATAGTAAAACGCATTGAAAATGAATACAGTATTTTGTTTTGGGGCGACTTCTCATCCATCGCATAATAAAAACCGTAAGGTTTTTATTATGCGATTATTAAAAGTGTTTCTTGGAAAAGTTCAGAAAACCCTTCTTCTCATCAGGAAGAAGGGTTTCCGCGAATCTATTCTCTATGCTTTAACTATATAAAATCGCCTCATTTAAGCTCGTTCCTTTTTAATGAGCAGTCGACTCAATATAAGCCTGATCGTATGCCACGGAAGCATTAACTACCCCACCCCCTTCTTGCTCTACTCCTCGGCTCGTTGTACGTTTCAAGACGTCAACAGCTCGAGTGCAATTTCCTTCGAGAAAATGGGTGGCTACATTAAACAACAGCGCTGTTACAATCGGAGAAGAACAGGAGGTCCCATCGCAAAATTCCAACTGATTCCTTACGTCAAGGGAAGGCACAGTAACACCAGGGGCATAAATAATGTGTGCGTCATCCGCATGGTTGTATTGATGAGATACAATTTCACGCCCATTAGAAGATTCGCTCGCTCCTACTATTACAAGTTTTCCAGGAAAAGAGAGACTTTCATTAACATTTTTTGCCAACTTTAATAAGTCCCTACCATAAGGATTATCATTCATTCTTACCCCAAAGTTGCCAGAACTGATAACAATTACTTTCCCATTTTTCAAGGCCTTAATCATGCTTTCTCCGACCAAAAAATTGAGTGGGAAATTGGCATCTTCTTCCGAAGGACCAAGACTTAGATTAATCAGAAGAATACTGGGATCCAATGCAATGACATTGAGTGTCTGGGATAGGGCATGGGTGTTCCCCTCTATGGAATATTGTTTAATTATTGCTGAGGGGGCCAAGCACCTAATGATAGATACAACACACTGATCGTGCCCCTCTGTTTCAGGTGTAACAATTGTTGGCGTGTTTGCCGCTAACTGTAAACATGATTTCAATAAAGTGCATCTAGGGGTAACCGCTCTATTAATATCAACTACTGCAATAAACTTAGGATAATAGCAAGTGTCATAGGTAAAATTAAATCGAGGAAGACCCCCTATGCGCAAGTAAATGCGGTTTCGGACTTCCTTCATAATCTGGTTGTATGTCAATATTTTCGCTACTTTCCTTTGAGCCGGATCCAAGATTATTCTTAACATATTGAGGGTAAGAGGATCTGAATTTAAAGGAATTAAATCTTCAATGCCTGGATTAACGGGAATCCCTGCTGCTTCCAAAGACAACCTTAACTCCTGCCTCACAATGTAATTCTCGTTATAATAAGACCCTTTCATATAAAAAGAAAGGTGAGTGAAGCTAGGAAGAGGAAATCTTGAGCCTATGCACAACCTATCAAAGTCGCTAATGGGCAAACCAGGTACCGCAGCGGGATGATTTCCCTGGATCACAAGGCGAGAAGAACCTGAAAGCGAAGTTCTTTCTGCTATTGTCGCAAATTCGCTGAGAGGTATCTCCGAATAGACGTTCAAAGTAAAAAAGGAAAATCCAATAACCAAACTCAATAACTTTATATGCATGTACTTCTACATCGGAAAAAAAACAAAGAAGTTTAAGATTCCCCTCGTAACGCATAAGACGTTTATATACTCAATAGCATTGAGAATAGATACGCAAAAACCCTTCTTTCTTCAGAAAGAAGGGTTTTTGCATCTTGTCTCTTCTATTAATGTCTTATGCTATAGCATGCCGCAAAAAAGAGGCGACAAAACCTTGTAGATTTTGTCGCCAAACGGTATAAGCTGTTTACTCCTCAAAGCAAATCGTAATAAATAACTCGGTAGTCTATCTCCTTATGTTAATATCCGATTAACCTATTTTATTACTGGTCAGCATCTTCATCTCCTTTATCCTCGTCAGTATTCGGACTTCCAAAACCACTTAGAGTAAGGTCTTCCAACTCTTGCAATCTTGTTGATACAAAATCCCGAGAATGAGACTCCTGGCTGGCGGGAGAAAAAGAAGCTCTTTCATTCTCCCATTCTTTTGTCATTTCGACAATTTGCTCAGGGTCAAGAAGAAGTTTCATCCTCTCCACAGCTTGCTTTATTTCAGAGAGGAATTTGGGTTTCTGCCTCAAAGCGAAGCTCAATTGTACCTTAAATATTTTGAGGACTTCTTCTTTTTCTTCCTCAGGAAGGTCTTGTCTTCCTTTAAAAGATTGATACACGCGGTTCAAGGAATCAATCAATTCTTTAACCACTTGTCGATCCGCGAATGAATCCCCTCCCAGCTTACTAGTTGCAACTTCTAACATCGTACTTGTTTGCATGTTTTGAGGAATATCGATATTTGGTTGTGGTGCTGGTTGCTCTTCACTAGCAGCGCTTGCAGCCTCTTTACCTTCTTCCCATTGAACTTCAGGTTCTTCTCCTGCCTCATTCGAGCTTCCCCAAAAACTAACACTTAAAGTAAGCTCACTTAAATCTTGTAACTCTTTTGATACAATATCCCGAGAATGAGACTCCTGGCTGGGGGGAGAAGAAGCAGCTCTTTCTTCCGTCCATTCTTTTATGCTTTTGACAATTTGCTCAGGGTCAAGAAAAAGCTTCATGTTATCCACAGCTTGCTTTATTTCAGAGAGGAATTTGGGTTTCTGCCTCAAAGCGAAGCTCAATTGTATATTAAACATTTTGAGGACTTCTTCTTTTTGTTCCTTAGGAACGTCTTCTCTTCCTTTAAAAGATTGATACATGCTTTTCAAAGAATCAAACCATTCTTTGACTACTTGTGAGTCCATTAATCGAGTCCCTGCTAGATTACTAGCTGCAGCTCCAAACATCGCACTTGTTTGCATGTTTTGAGGAATACCTTGTGGCGCTGGTTGCTCTTCACTAGTAGCGCTTGCAGGTGCCTCGACTTGAGGCGCAGGACTTTCAGCTTCTTCGATTTGAGAAGCAGGGCTTACCGCCTCTCCAGCCCGTTGTTTGGCTTCACGCTTTTCTTGCTTAACTCTTTTTTTGCGCTGAGCCTTCGTCTCGCTCGCGTTCGGTTTGGCTTGAGTAGCTTCGGCTTCCTCTTTCTTCTTCAATTCCTCTTGACGAGCTGCCTCTTCAGTTGCAAGTCTTTCTTTCTCAATCCTTGCAGCCTCTTCCGCCTGAGCTTTAGCCTTGGCCTCAAGCTTCTCTTTCTCTAACCTTTCTTGCTCAAGTCTCCCAGTCTCTTCTCCCTGACGTTTCGCCTCAGCTGCAAGCTTTTCTTGCTCAATCCTTTCGGCCTCGAGCTTCTCTTTCTCTAACCTTTCTTGCTCAAGTCTCGCTTCTTCCGCTTCCGCCTGTTTCTTCAATTCAGCTTGACGAGCATCTTCTTCTGCCTGAGCTTTAGCT
>MIDO01000070.1:0-2552 GCA_001831055.1 Verrucomicrobia bacterium GWC2_42_7
GGATTGATGGCAATTGTTGCAGGACCTTTTTGGGGATGGATCGGCGACCGGCTTGGAAACCGATTTATTATGGGGATTGATGGCAATTGTTGCAGGACCTTTTTGGGGATGGATCGGCGACCGGCTTGGAAACCGATTTATTATGGCATGCGGATGTCTGGGGCTTTTGTGGTTCTGGGTTTTCTTTATTTCAACGCCCGGCAGTTATCACATTCAAATGTTATTTGGAATGTGTATGTTTGGTTTTCTTTTCCCCGCGTATAATATCGGATGGGGCAGTTGCGGGTTCAATCTTTCCACAAGTCGAAATAGAGCAGCTTATATGGCCACAATTCCACTAGCGATGATGACGGGCGGAGCGGGTGCGATGTTGGGCGGTTACTTGTCAGACAAATTTCCGATTATGAATTATACTCTTCCATCGGGAATCCCATTTGCATATATTCACCTTTTAACAATCATAAGCACTGTTGTGTTGCTTGCGGCAATATGCATTGTTTTATTAATTCAGTTACCAAATCAAAGAAAATTGAGTGAAGTGGTTCTGATCGTAATGGATTTTCAGTTTTTGCCCAACATCATACGCGCACAGTTATTGGCTCATACATCTAATCCATCACTGATAAAAGCCGCACTTAAAGGTATAAGAGGCAAATCTTCTGTAATAATCTTCAAAGAAGTTAAGGATAAGACAGTTGATGCCAATCGTGGGGTGCGCCATGCGGCAATTTCTGCTATGGGCAGAATTGATTCAATAGAAGCCCGTGATTTATACATGATATTAACGGAATCAGGAAGTGATCTAAAGCCAGAAGTTTTAGCTGTTACCAGCGCGTGTCCTGAAACGCAAACGACAAATTATCTGGAACGTGGTCTGCACAGTAGCGAGCCTGCTTATCGGATTACCGCCGCTCTTGCTTGTGCAGGTAATTATGATCCCAAGTTGGAGAATTTATTAGAAACTGTTTTGCAATTTGAGACAAATGATTCGGTACGCAGCGCGATCATATCTGTTCTTTGCACTAGAGGGGGGAAAAAACTTCCGAACGTTTTAGATGCCTTTGGACAGGTTACTTCTGAAAGTATACGAAATGAAATAGCTGTCTCTCTTGCAAATGCCTTAGCTGAGAAAGACGAATTTTATAGGATATTGAGTCATGAAACAGTGATGCGGGGATCATGTTTTCCAAAGCTTTTAAGGCGTATCAGGCATTTTGCGAAAAGCTTGCCTCATTTGAGAGAAAAAATAATTAAGACCCTTACGTCTTTAGAAGAAAGCTTCCACGCTGGTAAATACGATGAAGTCTTATCGGCGTGCAATTCGCTTATCAAAGAGAGTATTGCCAATGGCGATGCTGCAAATTTGTGCGGTGAAGTTGTAGTGCTTGACAAGTTATACGTGATGGCACAGCTTAAAGCAGATAAAAGTCAAGCTAATCTGGAAATGCTGCTTGGTGTATATCTTACGAAGAGCAAGATACAACGCATTCTTAAAAACAAACAAAAACAAAGTGGTGATGACGGACAGTTAGTTTCGCAAGGTATTATCATTGCGAATGAGAACGTTAATTCGCAAATGAAAAATGAGGTCGTAGAAATCAGTTCATCGAAGTGAAACTGAAAAAGTATTTCTGTTTGCGGATCGATTCAAATACCCAATATGAGCTTGCAAAGTTGATTTGTTTATTTTTTTATTATTACATAGGAAGTGCTTAAATGCAAAAGTCGGCATTTGATATCAAAAGCGGTAAATGGAATGTACAGTGGCCGGGCTTGGTCGCAAAACATGACCTGGTGTATTTGAGCCCACCGACCGATCCAATGAAAGGTATTGCGATGGGTAATGGTGATATAGGCGTACTAGCATGGTGCGAAGATTCTAAGGTCATTTTTGCAGTGAATAAGTGTGATCTTTGGGATGATATGCCGGGTGACTCATTTACAAACTGGAAACCTGAAGAAGAGGATCTCAGCACTACTCGCAGGCACGCATGTAGAATTACCATCGATTTCAAGCATCCAATCTTCAGCACATTCTACCTAAATGACTTTAATGCCAAATTGAGTCTAGCGGACGCAAGTATGAGTCTGAAGGTTTCCTCCGTATTCGGCAAGGCATCATTAACAGCCTTTGTTGATTACGATTCGGGAGCATTTTGCGTCCATCTTAACTCCGATCTAAAGGATGTCGAATGCCTCGATGTTGCACTGGAGCGATATGGGTCCAGGACATTTTCACATTGGTACCGTCGGATCAACAGGAATCCCAAGATCGGGCTGGGAGGCACTTGTGTTTCCAATGACGCGGAAGCACTGTATGTGACTCATAAACTTACGAGCGGTATATTTGGAGCGGGGGTCAAGGTTCTGGGCAAAAAGAAAAATTTTATTACCACAACAGAAAGCCTCCACTCAGGAAGAATCAGTTTTGCTGGAAAGGGCGGCAAGGATATTGAGTTTGCAGCAATGGTAACATCGCCGCAGGCTACGAAGGTAATATCGAAAGTGAAATCCATTTTAAAGCCCGTTGAAAACGCCGGCATCAAAAAGAT
>MIDO01000070.1:2627-2913 GCA_001831055.1 Verrucomicrobia bacterium GWC2_42_7
CAAGCTATGGTATCTCACTATTTACTATGCTGGTTGTTCACAGAGAGGAAAGTATCCAGGACAATTCATCAATGGTTTATGGGGGTGGAATCGAGACGTTCAGCCATGGAATTTTTTTTTCCACTGGAATCAGCAACAGGTTTATTGGCCATTGAACGCCTCCGGGCATCACGATTTGCTTACCAGTTATTTAAATTATAGATTTGATTCACTGCCATATTCCAAAAAAACCGCGCAGGAAATCTATCGATCAAAGGGGGCATTTGTCTCAGACGTATCTGATAGG
>MIDO01000070.1:3019-3161 GCA_001831055.1 Verrucomicrobia bacterium GWC2_42_7
TTACAAACGACAGAGACTTTTTGCTAAAACAAGCGTTGCCATATCTGCTTGAAGCGGCCAGCTTTTTCGAATCACTCTTTAAAAAAGGAACAGACGGCAAGTACCATCCAAAAACTGGTACAGCTTACGAAGGCTGGACACA
>MIDO01000070.1:3178-4361 GCA_001831055.1 Verrucomicrobia bacterium GWC2_42_7
CAGATTTAACACACGCCAAAGCGCTGTTTGAGACGGTTATAAAAGCACTAGAAGAGGTAAACAATAAAACTGTAAATTGCGATAAATGGAAGGATATCCTGCATAATCTGGCTGCGTTTCCTACAATCACAGTTAGCAGCCAAATAACAAAGCGCGACAATAAATTTATTCTTGAATCCGGACATTTTAAGGGCAAGGAGACGTATTCGGATATCATATTTGCTGCTGGGTATGACTGCAAAAGCCGAAAAGTTCTGACCTCACGGATACCAGTACAAAAAACGCAAGCTGAAGGTGCGGCTAATCTAAACGAACTTTTCGACAAGCTTTTGCATTTCGATTATAGAGGACTTATTAAAGAAGATGATTTTGCATTCAGTGACGGTATTTTTCCATGGGTAGAATATGCCGGCATATTTCCCTCTGGTATAATAGGTTTACACAATAGAACTGACCCGAACTATGAGATCGCAGTTAACACAGCCAGGCTATACGCAGGATGTGAAATGGGTTGGAATGTTTGTCCAATCGTACTTGCGAGATTAGGACTTGGCCAGGAACTGAGCCATATTCTGCAACAACATGTTGTTTACTGGCAGACTTATTGCAATGGGTGGGGACATTACGGTCCACATATTGTTAGTAAAATAGAATCCTTGATGCCTGGTGCGCGAAGGCGGGTTGAAGATGCCTCGCTGGCGCATAAAACAAGGACTCAAGATAAAAATAAATTCTCCTGGGAAACGTACCCGTTTCGGCACATGGGTATGGAAGCAATGTCAGTTTTAAGTTGCGCGATGAATGAGGCCCTTTTGCAAAGCTATGATGATATTATTTGCGTAGCACCGGCGATGCACCAAAAGCAGAACGCAAGATTTACATTACATGCTCAAAATGGGTTTGTTGTGTCAAGCGAGATAGCTGAAGGTAAAATTCTTTGGGTTTCAATACGTAGCTGCGCGGGCAATGAGCTCAAAATCCGAAATCCATGGAAAAAGGCGGTAATTTTTTCAGACGGGAAAAAAGTTGGAAATCGATATGATGAAATAATTACTCTGTCGACATGTAATCGAGAGTTGATCACTTTAGTTCCTCGCGAAGTGATGATGAAAAATTGGAAAACGGAGACCTTGGCATACGACAGGAATATGGACTGTAAAATTCATGAAACTGGCATGATTGA
>MIDO01000070.1:4471-4724 GCA_001831055.1 Verrucomicrobia bacterium GWC2_42_7
AATGAATTCAAGAGAAAGAGTACTTGCAAGTATATCACATAAAGAGCCTGATGGTGTTCCAATTGATTTGGGAGCAACGCCAAGTTCCGGCATTTCAGCAATAGCTTATAATAATTTAAGTACTTTCCTTAATTTGTGGCAATCACCTGTTCGAGTTTATGATGTTGTCCAGCAGTTAGCCGAACCCGATGAAAAAATGCTTCGCCATTTTCACGTAGATGCGATTGATATCGGCAGAACATTTACCGCAGAA
>MIDO01000070.1:4745-5702 GCA_001831055.1 Verrucomicrobia bacterium GWC2_42_7
AACACAACAGGCAGATGGCTCCTGCTTAGTGCAAGATAAAGATGGTACTATAATTGCCAGAATGCCGAACAATGGAACGTTTTATGATCAATGTTATTTTCCTTACGTTGAAGGGTATCCTAATGATTTCAAAAAGATATCTGACGCAATGGATAAAGTACTTTGGGCAGCTTTGGTTCATAGTCCTTGGGATCATGCCTCAGAGCCAGATTTTTGGGTAAGATTGCGTCAGAAGACATTGGAACTTCGCAAACGAACAGATCGAGCATTGGTCGTTGTTTGCGGGTGCAATCTGTTTGAATGGGGATCTTTTCTTAGGCGTTTAGATAACTTTCTTATGGACTTGTATTTAGAGCCTGTAAAGGTTGAATGTTTGCTTGATGCTCTAATGGAGATCCACCTCGCCACGCTAGAAAAAGTTTGTGATGCCATAGGTGATTTAGTTGATATCATAAGATTTGGCGATGATCTAGGTATTGATCAAGGTCCCTTTATGCCGCCTGAAATGTATCGCAGATTTTTCAAGCCGCGTCATTCCAAATTGTGTGAATATGTAAAGCAGCATAGCCAAATGCATACATTCTTACATTCATGCGGCTCGATTTACAGTCTTATGCCTGACCTTATCGAAGCTGGTTTCGAGATAATAAATCCGGTTCAGACTAACTGTAAAGATATGGCCCCAGCTAAGTTGAAATGCGACTTTGGAAAGCATCTCACATTTTGGGGCGGTGGGTGCGATACACGGTCCATACTCAATAATTCGGATAGTGCTGAAGTAAAGAAGCATGTGCATGAACGCTTAAGAATTATGACGCCTGGAGGAGGGTTTGTGTTTGCGGCGATACATAACATTTTACCAGAGGTGCCGGCACGAAATATAGAAGCGATGTTTCAGGCAATTAGAGAGTTTAATGGCCAAAGTTAATTGGATTCATGCCAGATTATAGTGTTTAG
>MIDO01000071.1:0-2903 GCA_001831055.1 Verrucomicrobia bacterium GWC2_42_7
TTTTCTCTATATCCTTCTTCGTAATACATCTTCCTTTTTTACTCCTTTCACCTCCATTGTCAATCTGTTTTGCTATAGCATAAGACATTAAAAGATGAGACAAGGTGCGAAAACCTTTCTTTTTGCGGGAAAAGAAAAAACGTATAAAAATTCGCGCTTTCCAAAGGAAAGCGATTATCGCCCAAGAAAAATCTAGCGATTTTTCTTGGGCGAGGGATATTTGTTTTGTAATAACTTTAATGTCCTATGCTATACCTCAAGGAGGGATGGGGAAAATTCCGTGGGAAACCCATTTGGGGGACCAAAATGGGTTTCCTTTAACGCCCACATAACTAGTTTTTTTAAACTAGTTATGTGCAAATGACATTAAATTTCTGTTTTATTTAAAAACTAATTTTTATTTCAAAAAAGGTTTTTAGATGTGTCCAACTAGACGGATTTCTGGATTAGAGCTATGGCTTGATTTAACCAATCGAGCCGTCGATAGGTATCGCCTGTCTCAAGAGCATTTGGAAGGTGTTGTTTTTCTTTTAAAAGATGATGTTTCGCTTCCATTAAGAGGCATAAACTCTCACTTATTTGATTTTTATCCTTTTCTTTGCCTTTTATGAATGGTTTTATTTTGGAGCTTATCTTTGAATGCCAATTCCTTCCCTTGATATGTTGACCTGAAGATCGTTCTATTGTATCGGATGGGTTGGTTTCTCTAAGCTCAATTTCTTTATTTATTAATTCGATGATCCGGGCAAAGGCTTTTCTTCGTTGGATAGGATGTCCTTGCATATTGTAAGTTTGTGTAAATCTTAATTTGTCCTCGATTTCCTCAATTTGCTTTTCGAGATCACCAAAAATTATCGCTTCTTTCAGCAATTTTTCTAGCTCATTTTTTTCCCAAATAAGTTCTTCAAGGGTGAATTGGAGGATAGGGACACCTCTAATCTCGTACACACTCTCTTTAATAATTGCTTTTCCTTGTTCTTCAATGAGGGAGTTTTCTTTGCATTGTTTTTTAGGAAGCGCTGCTTGCAATTCAGAAGCGGCGTCTGAGTCATCAGCGGTGTCGTAGATAGGGGGACGTGGCGAAACGGTAGTCATCTGACCACTCGTGACGCATCCATTAGATGGGCCTGCTTCTTGTGTTGGGGGAATTGTTTCAAGTTGTTTAATTGAGTCTCTTTCAATTAATTCACTTTCGATTGGAATCGTTTCTTCGCTTTTAGCGGGAGTTGCCTGTTCTGGTTCTTTCCTTAAAAAAAGACAGTTTTCTCTTCTAATAATTCCTTCGTTTCCTGCTATTTCTTCTAGCATAGGGTAAGGCAATAATCCTTCTTTAATGACTACAAATGCTACAAAGGGGAGACATTTTTTGAGGTTTTCAAATATTTGGGGATCTGTGCATTGATTAATTTCCAAGACGCCAATATCACGGTAATGCTTATCTAACGCTACCTGCCCAATAAAGTCACTAAATTGTTCATATGAATGAGATATCTCGTAACCTTTTTCTGGTGTAAATACACGCAAGGTATAATCTGCAGAGGAGTATTTGGTTCCTAGGGATAATAAAATTAGCGATAATATGTAACGTATGTTCATGGTAATTAATAACTTAATTGATTGTGTGATTTCGGAAATCCAAGTGAGAATGTAGCTTATTTAGTTCCACGGAAAGTGACAAGATGAAGTTTAAAAACATTTCGTAAGAGAAAAGACTCTTTTTACAGTTGTCCCTTCTATGATATCTTATGAGAATTCCATAATCCTTTTTGCTCTTTCCAAAAATTCGCATACAAAAAAGAGACTTTTTATGTGATAGCAAGTTTTTTTGTAATTAATTATATTGAAAAATGGTGTATGAGAGTCTGGATGCCTCTAGAAGCCTCTTCTTATCTAAGAGAGACGTTTTTTAATCAAAATTTGTATTTGATTGAATGGGCGTATAACTTAAAAAAATAGTTACCTGCAAAATATCTTTTTTTTGGAAGAGACCAGGAAAATCCACTTTAGGAAACTATATTTTATCTGAAATTTTTAGAGTCTCTCACCTTTATTAATTTTAAACATTGACATTCTTGTGGGCAGGGATAATCCATTAATGTCAAGAAAAGGTGATAAAAGCAGCTATGATGGAAGAGACGATAGAGGTAGATGGCAAAGTGGTGACAGTGTTGCCAGGGACAATGTTCCGTGTTGAAATAAAAGGTGGTCATCAAGTGCTTGCACATATCTCAGGAAAATTGAGAAAGAATTTTATCAAGATTGGGGTCGGGGATTTAGTAAAGATGGAGATGAGCCCCTATGATTTGAATAAGGCTCGGATAGTTTATCGTGTGAATGCAAATGTGACACCAAGAAGAGCACCCATTCGCAGCTACGGTCCTAAAAGGTAAGTGCTGTTGTAGTTAAATTCATTGAGAATGGAAGTCCGGAACCCCTTCTTTTTCCCCTCAAAAAGAAAGGGGTTTCTTGCGTTATCATTAAGAATTTAATTTACTATAATCTTGCTATACCATGGAAACGAAGAGCAAATATGGGCGTCTAGTCCTTTTATTGGGGGTTTTATTGGGCGTGTGTATTTTTGCATTGGGGAGTGGTTTTATTGAGGTATCATACCTTGATATATTGAAGATTATAAAGTGGAAGATTGGGCACCCATTAGAGGGAATTGACGAGATAGCAGGCGGAGGGGTAACGCGGAACCAAGGAATAGCGGTATGGGTGTTAAGGATGCCGCGAGTTTCTTTAGCTGCTGTAGCGGGGGGTAGTTTTTCGATATGTGGAGCCGTAATGCAGAGTATCTTTCGAAACCCTCTGGCAGATCCATTCTTGATCGGGACTTCCGGCGGCGCGGCTTTAGGGACCATTTTAGGGATTCTCTGTTTTCAAAAAATCGGTTTTTATAA
>MIDO01000071.1:2942-3504 GCA_001831055.1 Verrucomicrobia bacterium GWC2_42_7
TACATTGTTGGTCTATAAGGCTTCGAATATAAAGGGGGGCCAATCTGCCTCTCATTTACTCCTATCTGGCGTGGCGGCAAATAGTTTTTTAAACGCTTTGATTGGGTTTTTGGTATTCCGTGCAAGCAATGAGGAGTTAAGAGACTTTATGTTTTGGTCGATGGGCTCGTTAAGTGAAGCGTCGTGGGAAACTTTTGGCATTATTGCGATCTTTAGTATCCCCATGATGATAGGCCTGATGCTATTCAGTCGGCAATTGAATGCCATGTTGTTAGGAGATGAAGAATCTTTTTTAGTTGGAATCAATGTGGCTAAAGTGAGGGTCTGTATATTTACAATGGTTGCTCTCATGATGGGGGCGATAGTTTCTTTTTGTGGTGTAATCGGTTTTGTCGGATTAGCGGGGCCTCACCTCGCTAGAATAATAGTCGGCAATAATCACCGGTATTTATTGCTAGGATCAATCCTCTCCGGGAGCATCCTCGTGGTAATTTCTGATTGGGTCGCAAGGGTTGCCATCCCAGAATCCAATATCCCTATCGGAATCATTACCTCCCTTATC
>MIDO01000071.1:3518-7480 GCA_001831055.1 Verrucomicrobia bacterium GWC2_42_7
TCTCATACTCTTACACAAATCCAACAAACAACTTTTTGGTTAAAAGTATAGCATAGGCAAGTTAAGTGGTAACAAGATGCGAAAACCTTTCTTTTTGAGGTAAAAAAGAAAGGTTTTCGCATCTTGTATCTTCTTTAATGTCGCATGCTATATATTTCACTATGGGAAGTTTTTTAGAGAAAAACTTATAAGTTCCTCATTCATTGCAAATTTATACTCTTGCAAAAAGAGAGAGGTTTTAGTACGATGACACACACTGGCCTTTCGGAAAAAAGAGAGGGTTTATTGTTTTATTAAGAAAAGACTTATAAATAATAGTAAATACATACCTTGCGCGGATATAAATTCCGCAAGGAATTTGTGTCCATACAACAATCTCCTTTTCGGAAAGTTTTTTCAGAAAAACCGCTTTTAAGGGATTAAAAGCGGTTTTCCCCAATTAGCTTATGATACAGAACAGACAGAATAGAGAGATGGGGTTTAGGCAGAAGTTAGTGCTGATCGTATGCATTAGTGTCCTTTTTAGTTTATTGAGCAGTGGGGGGATTGCATTATGGAATTTGGTGGAGTTGAGGAACCGTGCTTCGGATAAAGTTGAAAACGACTTATTGTCTGCGCAAAGGCAGCGTTATTCTGATGAACTAGCGAATTTAGGTTTTTGCGTAGATCAATTTATTGCAACCAAATTAGGGGAGTTGCAGGTATTAAGTATTTTGGCGGTGAAGGAGTCTGTTAGGGGAAAAGATTTAAAAAACGATCCCAATCTCGGGCTTATTTCTAGTTGGATAGCTGACAATGGGATGGTTTCGACTCCTGTATATCTTTTTGATTTGGAGGGTGTTGATGGTCCCAGGATCTCTTTTAAGCAAGATTCGTCTGACTGTAGGCTTTTAATAAAATATCCTTTTAGCGGAAAAGAAGGAAAGGAAAGAGTCATTCAAATGGCGGTTCCTTTGGATCAGGTTTTCCAAAGGTTCTCGAGAACCGATCGTTCTATCAAGAATCCTATCCTTGTTATAAGCGGTGATGGAACCATTGTCTATGCATCGCACAAAGATTTGACGCCTGTTATTTTGAGCGACAACCTTTCATTGGCGAAGGTAAGGTTTTTCCCAACAACTGAGGGAGAACACGTTACACCATCCATGACATTAAATGGGAGCACCTATGATGTCTTTTCATGCAAGTTAAATGCTTTTGCGGTGTTCAATTCTACCGAGGATAGTGGAAAAGGTTGGTTCTTGCTATCCTTAATGCCCCAGAAAGAGCTTTTTGAGGGAATCCATCAATCGCGAAAGAGTATCAATGATGTCACAGGAACGATTTTTTTGTCACAATTTTTGGTGGTCCTTTTAACGCTTTGTGTGGTGATTTTATTTGTTCTTATGATTTCTAGGCGGATGACAAATGGACTTAGTGTATTGGCTGATGCGGTCAAGAATATAGAGAACAAAGATTACAGTATACGGGTGAATATTAATTCTGGGGATGAAATTGGGCGGTTGGGCCGCGCTTTCAACAATATGGCGATAGAGATCGAAACTTATACGACAAACCTATCTGGCCTTGTCAAAGACAGAACCCAAGAACTTGAAACCGTGAGCCGAGAAGTTATCAAGCTGAATGAGAAATTGAAGCAAGAAAACATGAAATTGGGTGCAGATATCGAGGTCACGAAGCAACTCCAATTGATGGTACTGCCAGGAAAGGACGAGTTACAGGCGATCGATAAACTGGATATCGTAGGTTTTATGCATCCAGCGGATGAAGTTGGAGGCGACTACTACGATGTGTTACGATTCGAGGAAGTAACAAAGATCGGGATGGGGGACGTGACGGGGCATGGCATCGAGAGCGGAGTCCTCATGCTTATGGTACAAACCATAGCCAAATCACTTTTAGAGGCAAAGGAATACAATCCCATAAAATTTCTTGAACTTCTCAATCGGGTCCTCTTCGCCAATATACATCGTATCAACACAGATAAAAATTTAACACTTCTATTTGCCGATTTCTATGAAGACCACTTTATTTTAAGTGGGCAGCACGAGGAAGTGATTGTTATTCGGGCAGACGGTGCGCTTGAGCGATTGAATACGATGGACTTAGGATTCCCCATTGGATTAGAAGAAGATATTCACGGATTGGTATCTTCTCAGAAAGTCGATTTTCGACCAGGAGACGTTGTTGTGTTCTTTACTGATGGGATTACTGAGGCCATCGACATGAATAATGAACAATTTGGTATAGAACGACTTTGCAATAGCATACAGGCTCGATATACGAAAAAGGCTGCTGAAATAAAGGATGGTGTTATTCGAGATTTAATGTTATTTATTGGTAGACAGAAGATACACGACGATATCAGCTTGCTGGTTGTTAAACATAAGTGATTACGTATGAAAGAATTATACGGCATATTTGAGGACACGTCCTCACTTCCAAAGCTGACTTCTCTGCAGATGCAATTAAATCCAGAGGAATTCGGAATCATGTGGCGACATTGCGACGTGTTCAGTAAGCTAATCACCGACTATGCAGGTACATTTCTTCAGGAAAAAAGAGATAGTAGGTATACGTCTCGTAACTGGTTCGGACTCAAGGATTCAATATCCTATCTGGCCAATGAAATGCTAGAAAATGCCCTAAAATTCAGAGACGGAGGTGAAATTTCATTCCAAATAGATATTCTTGAATCGCAGGTCGTTTTCTTCGTCACAAATATCATACATAAATCAAAAGTTGCGAAATTCCAGGAATTACTGCTATATTACGGATCGAAGCCAGCCGAAGACATCCTTTTAGAAACTTTAGAGAAAAATTCAACTGGCGATAGCAAAGCCTCTGCTATTGGCCTTCTAACCATTATAAATGACCACGAAGCAAAAGTTTCTTGGGAATTCGAACCCTTAGACCCCATGACAGATTTCATCAAAGTAACTACTAGTGCTAGACTTTCCACTATCGCCAAAGGATGAAAGATGTCGGTTTAAGCTTTCGAGTGTGTTGGACATCAGACTCACATTCGGTCACGGTAGGTACGCTCCCTCATGTTCGCTTTGTCCGCCTGCTCGAAAACTTAAACTAACATCTTTCTGCGGGACTAGTGAGTCGGGGCAACATACTCAAAAAACAGAACAGATTCTTTTAGGAAGAACCCCTTTCTTTTTGCTCAAAAAGAAAGGTTTTCGGAACTCTTAATACAATTTAATTTTATATATGAATCTAGAAAATAAATCGGATAACCACAGGGTCTGGTACCAGCCAGAAACGCAAACCATCTTCTTCGAAGGGACATTGAGAATGGGAGGTGTGGAAGAATATGCGTCTATTAGCAGCTTGTTGGATGACATATTTCACTCAAAACCCACGACTCTAACCCTCGATTTGAAGAAGCTCGATTTCCTTAACAGCTCTGGAATCAGTGTGTTAGCGAAGTTTGTCATTGCCGCACGCAAAGATGGAACCGTGCCCCTAGTGATAAAAGGTTCCTCCCAAATCCCGTGGCAAGGGAAGTCCCTCCCCAATCTCAAGAAGCTGTATACGTCTCTTCAATTAACCGTAGAGTAGAAAGATGTTAGTTTAAGTTTTGAGTGTGTTGGTGCTGAAAAAAATTATTTCAAATTTGGAGTGTGTTGGACATCGGACTTACACTTCCTCACGTACGTAGGTACGCTCGGTCGTGTTCGCCTCGTCCGCCTTCTCCAAATGTTGAACTAACATTTTTCTACGGGGGGCTATGCAAAGAGAGTGCAAAAGGGAAAATGCTCACCTCGTGCGCCTTCTCGAAAATTGAACTGGCGTTTTTCTGCGGTCTATGAGAAGAGAGCAGAAAGCATGTTCACCTCGTCCGCCTGCTCGAAATCTTAAACTATAGTGAAATGTATTGAAAATGAATACAGTATTTTGTTTTGGGACGTCTTCTCATCCATCGCATAATAAAAACCGTAAGGTTTTGATTA
>MIDO01000072.1:0-320 GCA_001831055.1 Verrucomicrobia bacterium GWC2_42_7
CACAATCGGACGATTTTCCCAATCAGATTGGATTTTTATAGTCAAGTAATCTCCACCTTTCAACGCTATATTTTCCTTATTATTTGGTAAATTGATTTTATTCAAGTCGACTTTTAGATTTTCAATAGATAACCCTCCTTTATGATTTGGAGTGTATCGTGTTAATTCTGATTCAGAAGAGTATGCTGAATTTTTAAGATTTCCGGCCGCCCTTAGAAGGTCTGCAACTTTCATTCCTTCCTCCAGTGGGTATTTCCCTGGAAATGCAACCGCACCACTAATCTCAACGACTTTTATGCCTTCTTGTAAGCTAGATTGGT
>MIDO01000072.1:400-3524 GCA_001831055.1 Verrucomicrobia bacterium GWC2_42_7
TTCATTGCTTTCTGTTGAGAAAACAAAGATTTGATCGGAAGGATTAAGAGAAAGATTTGCTGTGCCATTTTTGTTTTTGAAAAGGTCCCCAAGATCGACAGAAAAAACAGAAATCTTTTGCTTGTCGGACATGCGTCTGATTAAGGTATAACCCAAATCAACTTTCGGCAGTAAGTCATCCTTGGATGTGATTATATCAGACAATTTTGTTCCTTCTTTCCATTCGTAGCCTCCGGGATGCCTCACGTGCCCTAATAAGGTGATGGATTTTTGAAAAAACTCTACTGCAGATTGTACATAGACAGAGTCCCCATTCATTAGGCTAGAATCAAGGTCGGCTTTGTTAGTGAAATCAACATCCTTTAAATTGTAATCACCTTTTTGGTCTAGGCGTTTAATTTGTCCTTTTTGGGGATAGGCATCCTGAGATAGTCCTCCTGCTAAAGAAAGGGCTTCTTCAATCGTTTTTTCCTTTGATAGTTCGTAACAGGCAGGACGAATGACAGCACCTTCTATAGAAACCATTGTTCCAACAGGCGGAATGAAAATGATGTCGTTTGATTGCAATCGAATATCGCTGGAGCTATTTCCTTTTAGTAAGATATCGTAAAGGTCCAAAGTCCCGACTAGCTTACCATTTCTTTTAATTTGAATATTTCTTAGGCTTCCTGTCTTTTTTATTCCACCACTCGCAATAAGTGCGTTCGTAACTGTTGATAAGGAGCTTACTGTGTAAGAGCCCGGGCATGTCGCTTCGCCTAATATAAAGACTTTCATTGAACGCACGCTTGAAAGCGATACCCTCGCTTTAACTCCTAGCATTTTTTCCTTTATATTTTTTTGGATCAGGCTTTGCATATCTGAGAAGTTCATTCCCGCAACGGTCAATTGCCCAATTTCTGGTAGGAGTATTTCGCCTTCTCTATTTACGGTTAATACAAATTCATCCGTTTCTTTTCCAAAGCATTGGATAAGAACGACATCTCCTGGTCCCATGACGTAGTCGTTTGGAATAGGGATGTCGACGAGAGGGGCAAAAGTAGAGGGTAAGTTTAAAAAAATATCATAACCAAAAGCTGCTACATTTTGCCTACCTTCTTCAATTTCGTAAAAAGTTCCTACAGTCGATATTTTATCATTCCGCACATACTCTCTCGCACTCTCTTTATCTTTAAGGGGATAAGCAATGGCTTCCCTTTTTGGAGACAATTTCCCTTTTTGGAAGCAATTCCCCTTTTTGGAAGCAATTTCCCTTTTTGGAGGCAATTTTTCTTTTTTCTGTATTTTATTGTTTACCAACTTATTGGATTTAACTTTAGGGCGGCTGTCTTCATAAGAAAAGTTGTCTTTTTCATCGTCAGAGATTTCATTTTCTTCATCCGATGTTAATTCATCATTGGATTCCTTTTCTTTTCCCTTTAAAGCAAAAGCAGATACAAACCTTTCTTTTCTTCTTTCACTTGATTTAAGCTCACTCTCTTTCCATTCTTTGATAGATTTTTTCGCTTCAGCTACTTCTTTCTCTTTATTAAAGGATTCATTTTCAAGTTCAAAGGCTTCTTTTTGGCTGAAGGCTCTCTTTGGTCGTGAGTTGTAATGATCTGTTATTAGCTCATCCAATCCTGCCGGGGAAATGGATGTAAGTATCCAAAGGGAACAGATAAGTTGCAATGCTCTTTTTAGGTTCATGTGTGATGCCATTGTATTTTTTGGTGGACTTAACTATCTCTGAAAGCCTTTTCTTTTCAACTTTTTATTATTCAACAGTGACCGATTTCGCTAAGTTTCTGGGTTTATCTACATCACAGCCTCTTTCAAGTGCGATATAGTAGGCGAACAACTGCAAAACAACGGTTGCCAAAATGGGTTGGACGGCTTCGTGTACAGAAGGAATGTTAATAATATCGTCTGCAATACCTGGAGGAACCTCTAAGCCTTCAGAAATAAGCGCAATAACAGGACCTTTCCTTGCGTGAATTTCTTGCATATTTGAGACGACCTTCTGAAATAACGTTTTTTGGGTCGCCAAAAAGAAACTTGGGAACTCGGGATTAATCATGGCAATAGGGCCATGCTTCATTTCTGCAGACGGGTATCCTTCTGCATGGATATAAGAAACTTCTTTCAATTTTAAGGCCCCCTCTAGCGCGATAGGGAATAAACTTTGCCGGCCCAAAAACAAGAAGTTGTGAACATTTATATACTTATGGGCTATGGATTTTATTTTTTCATGTTGGTTAATAACATCTTTTATCTGTGAGGGTAGTTGCTTTAGGGCCTCAACAAATCGAACGCCTTTATCGTAACTGAGGTCACGCATTCGACCTAGGTACAACGCTAACATGGCAGCTATACAGATTTGAGAAGTAAAGGCTTTGGTCGACGCGACACCGATTTCCGGGCCCGAGTGTTGATAGATGCCGCCGTCTGCTTCACGTGCAATAGTAGAGCCCACTACATTGCAAATAGCTAGTGTCTTAAACCCTTTTCTTTTTGATTCTCGTAATGCAGCTAGCGTATCCTGTGTTTCCCCTGATTGGCTAATCACAAATACAAGGGTATTTTTATCTAAAGGCGCATTTCCATAACGGAATTCGGAAGCATATTCCACTTCTACGGGTATTCTTGCAAATTTCTCAATTAATGTTTCCGCAACCAAACAGGCATGCCAAGCAGAACCACAAGCACACAATACAATTCTGTCAATTTGTCTTAACTCTTGAGGGGTCATCCGTAAACCGCCAAAATGGGCCGTACTGCCATCTTCAGAAAATCGACCTCTCATTGCATTTTCTAATGCATTTGGCTGTTCAAAGATTTCCTTTTCCATGAAATGGGAAAAGTCTCCGAGTTCGGCAGAACCTAGATCCCAATCAATCTTATGCACAACCGTTTCTACGCCATCAGCATTGGTATTTGTTACAGAAAAATTAGTTTCCGTGACATGTACGATCTCGTAGTCGTTGAGGAAAACAACGTTTTGCGTTCTGGAAGCAAAGGATGCAACATCGCTGGATAGGATGTATTCATCTTTACCAATGCCAAGGCACAAAGGAGATCCTTTTCGAGCACCCACAATTTCATTCGGAAAATCCGTGCAGATAACAGCAATGCCATAGGTTCC
>MIDO01000072.1:3548-5799 GCA_001831055.1 Verrucomicrobia bacterium GWC2_42_7
TCTGTGCCTGGCTGTTCTTTATCGTAGTGATAAGAAATCAAATTGATCAAAACTTCCGTATCGGTTTCAGATAAAAACCTAAAACCCTTCGTTTCAAGAAAGCGTTTGATCTGCAAGTAATTTTCAATGACACCATTGTGGATGATTGCAAATTTCCCATCATTGCTCAGATGGGGGTGTGCGTTAACATCAGTGACGCCTCCATGGGTTGCCCAGCGGGTGTGTCCAATCCCATGACAACCTCTGATTTTTCGTGAACTGACTTCCTTGGCCAGGTTCTCTACTCGCCCAATTTTTTTTACCAATTGCAGCGACTTGCCAGACATAACTACAATCCCTGATGAATCATAACCACGATACTCGAGGCGCTTAAGCCCATCCATCAGAATTTGAGTCGCTTGATGTTTACCTACATATCCCACTATTCCACACATATATTATCTAATGTATAAAATCTTGGAAACTGCCCTTTACACGTCAAACTAAAATTGTACTATTAGTCTATATACTTGTATTACCCCTATGAAAACAAATGTATGTTGTATTATAATGGGCGGAGGTCGTGGCTCTAGGCTCTATCCATTCACTCAGGTTCGCTGCAAGCCTGCTGTCCCCTTGGGGGGCAAGTATCGAATTGTGGACATCCCTATCAGCAATTGCCTCAACGCGGGATACAACAAAATCTACTTATTGACTCAATTTAACACAGAATCCTTGCATAGGCATGTGCACGAATCCTACCGCTTTGATTCTTTTGGAGGTGGATTTGTAGAAATACTGTCTGCAGAACAGACAGAGTCAGATGAAAACTGGTACCAAGGAACAGCTGATGCTGTGCGTCAAAATCTTAAGCACATCCCCCTAAGTGACGATTCTTTGGTTCTCATCCTATCAGGAGATCAATTATACCGCATGGATCTTGAATTGTTGATCAAGCAACACATTCAAACTAAGGCAGATGTGACTATAGCAACAAAGGCCATGCCCATCAGCCGTGCTTCAGAATTCGGCGTTATGCGAACCGAAAAGGATTTGTCTGTCAGCGCCTTCTATGAGAAGCCCAAAGATCCTAGTGTTACCCAAAGTGTCATTATCGACAAAACCCTTCGCAGTACACTGAAAGATCCCAGCGACACCCCCTATTGCCTCATTTCGATGGGTATCTATGTCTTTAATGTTTCCGTTCTAAAAAAAGTTCTCGATTCAAAAGACAAAGACTTCGGCAAAGAAGTCATTCCCAACCTAGTAGGCAAGTCGCGCCTTTACAGTTACATCTTTGATGACTATTGGGAAGACATCGGTACGGTCTCTTCTTTTTTTGAGGCCAATTTGATGCTTACAGATTCATTGCCTATTTTTAATTTTTTTGACGAGATAAATCCCATTTATTCTCGAGCAAGACATCTCCCTGGGTCAAAATTGAATAGCTGTACAGTGGAACACACCGTGGTTTGCGATGGTTGCATTATCTCCCAAGCTAACCTTCATCGGTGCGTGATAGGCTCTCGTTCGATTATTCGAGAAAATTCACAACTGGAAAACGTCTTTATGATGGGTGCAGATCACTTTGAGTCTATGGATGAAATGGCCATAAACAAAAGCAAGGGGATTCCTGACATTGGTATTGGGAAAAATTGCTACATCCGTAATGCCATCATCGACCGCAATGCGCGAATAGGGGACAACGTACGCCTTTCCCCTGAAGGCAAATCTCCTTCATTCCAACAGGGTAGCATCTATGTAAGAGATGGCGTCCTCTGCATCGCTAAAAATGGCGTCGTTCCAGATAATACCATTTTGTAAGAGTCCTTAGGAGGTGACAAGGTGCGAAAACCTTTCTTTTTGCGGGGAAAAGTGGAGGCTTCTAAAAACTGCGGGGAAACTGCTTTTGGTCTCTCAAAAACAGAACTGACGCTTTCTGGCACTCCTTCCGAAAAGGAGGCAATTTTGCCCCATAACAAGCTCTTGCATAACATGTTATAGAGCATGCATAGCCAACAAAACATCTCTTAATATAGTGAAATGTGTTGAAAATGAATACAGTATTTTGTTTTGGGACGTCTTCTCATTCATCGCATAATAAAAACCGGAAGGTTTTGATTATGCGATTATTAAAAGTGTTTCTTGGGAAGGTGCGGAAACCTTTCTTTCTTCAGAAAGAAGGGGTTCCGCGTATCTATTCTCAATGCTATTTACTATATATAGCATGGGCAATAAAAGTCGTTACAAAAACCAAATGCTTTGCGGAAAA
>MIDO01000072.1:5809-8066 GCA_001831055.1 Verrucomicrobia bacterium GWC2_42_7
CCTTGTCACTTCTTATTCCCCTTTGCTATATATTTTGAATGGCGATACATTAACCATAGAAAAAATATTGCAAAACAATAAAAAGGAGGAGATATTTTTTCTATATTTATTATGTCTACACAAGTTATAAACTCAGTAAAAACCTATAAAAACGTTATTTTTGACCTAGGGGCTGTGTTGGTTAAGTGGGACCCAAAGGAACTAGTAAGACATCTAAAAAGGGAAGATCCGTCCGTATCTGATAGCCTTCTAGAAATCCCCCAGACAGAAGCGTGGAAGAATTTTGACAAGGGATTTTATAGCATTCAGGATGTCTTGGTTGCACTACAAGATACCTATCCTAGAAGACACGTAAAAATGTTCATTGAGGGTATGTATAAAACACAATTGCAACCTTTGTCAGAAGGGCTCGATTTGTTTTACGCCGTAAAGTCGCGAGGTTATAAGATGTTTGTTTTGTCTAATTTTTCAAAAGAAACGTTTGAGCGCTGTTATAACAACTATAGCTTCCTTCATGACTTAGATGGAGCTGTCTTTTCTCATGCAATAGGGCTTGCTAAGCCAGACCCGGAAATCTATTTCTATCTTTTGGAAAATTATCGTCTAAAACCAGAAGAATGCCTCTTTATCGATGACCTGGCCGTCAATATCCAAGCAGCCAAATGTATTGGCATCGACGGTATCGTTTGCGACAACCATGAAAAGGTACGCATGGTCCTCGAACAAAAAGGGGTATTGTAATCTCCTTTTCGGAAGGGGTTCGGGGGAACCCATTTTGGGGAACTATTGGTTCCCTCGAAATTTAAAAAACTTCCGTTTTTCTTTGGAAAGCACGAAAACCTTTCTTTTCGCATTTACAGAAAATTTTAGCGTTTACTTTCTATGGAGAAAGGAGATTCTATACAGCAAATAAACAGTTATGAAAGTATTTGTTCCAAAAGAAAGCGTTAACAGGGAGACGCGGACGGCCTTAACTCCGGATTCTGCCAAAAAGCTCATAAAGTTGGGCTTTTCTGTTTTTGCAGAGAAGGGACTGGGACTGCTGAGTAGTTATAAAGATGAGGAATATAGCCAAGCGGGAGTGCAACTAACCAACCGGAAAGACGGATTTTCTTTAGCGGATTTGGTTTTGCGGGTACGTTGTCCGGAGGCTAGCGAAGTTTCCGAAATGAAAAGTGGGACCATTCACTTGAGCTTTTTGGATCCATTTGGAGACCAGGAGGTTGTGAAAGCCTTTGCAAAAGCTGGTGTAGACGCCATCAGTTTAGAAATGCTGCCACGTTCGACATTGGCCCAAAAAATGGATGCCCTTAGCTCACAAGCAAACCTTGCGGGTTATTATTCAGTTATAGCTGCAGCGTCACGTTTAAAGAAAATTCTTCCCATGATGATGACCCCCGCAGGGACTATCACTCCGTCCCGATTCTTTATCATTGGAGTAGGGGTTGCTGGGTTGCAAGCAATTGCGACAGCAAAGCGTCTTGGGGCAAGAGTTGAGGCATTTGATACACGGCCCGTCGTAGAAGAACAGGTAAGGTCTTTGGGGGCAAAATTTGTCAAAATCGACATAGGTGAGACAGGTCAGACCGCGCAGGGTTATGCAAAGGAATTAACCCCTGAACAAATACGGAAACAACAAGAGGGGATGGCAAAAGTTTGCGCCCAGTCAGATGTAGTGATTACAACAGCGAAGTTGTTTGGAAGAAAGGCTCCTATTCTTGTTACAAAAGAAATGTTAGCTGGAATGCAACACGGTAGCATTGTTGTTGATTTGGCCGCAGAATCTGGCGGCAACGTAGAAGGAACCAAGCTAAATGAGGAAGTTTTAACGGATAATGGGGTTACGCTTTTAGGTTTGGCAAATTTAGAAGGACATGTCGCCACTCATGCAAGTCAGATGTATGCAGCTAATTTAGCTAACTTACTAGAACATTTCTTTGATAAAGACACTAAACAATTCAACCTACCCGTTAATGATGAGATCGTTAAGAGTATTTTGATCACAAAGGGCGGACAGGTTGTTCATGAGAAATTTAAGCACCTCAACTAAAAGACATTTATGAATATCATCTTACTTTTATTTATCTTCATGCTCGCAGCATTTTTGGGATTTGAATTGATTTCAAAGGTTCCCTCTCAATTACATACACCGTTAATGTCGGGATCTAATGCCATCTCAGGTATCACCATTGTCGGATCCATCCTGGCATCTGGGACGACATTGGGCCACGAAAATGGATGGATTCTCGGGTTTATT
>MIDO01000072.1:8105-9716 GCA_001831055.1 Verrucomicrobia bacterium GWC2_42_7
AGATATCATTAATCTTTCGTATATAATTGCATCTATCTTGTTCATTATTGGGATCAAGATGATGGGGAAGCAAGGTTCTGCAAGACAGGGAAACTTGATTTCTTCGGTAGGTATGTTAATCGCGATCGTAGTGACAATGTTGGATCAACATTTGATGAGTTTTACTTCTATCTTTGCAGCGTTAGCATTAGGATCCCTTATCGGGGTCATTTTAGCCTACAAAGTCAAGATGACGGCGATGCCCGAAATGGTTGCCCTGCTGAATGGTTTTGGAGGATTGGCAAGTTTATTGGTGGGATGGGCTGAGTTTGATAAAATCCATTGTCATGGATGGGAATCTTATCTAAAGGACACGCTTGAATCCATAGCGGGACCTATGCCACAAGTTGTTTCCTTTGTAACAAGTTATGGAAATTCAATGTATTTCATCTTGGGGGCAACATTTGCTGCCATCTTAATTGGTGGGATTACATTTACGGGAAGTATGTTGGCTTATGCGAAACTTGCGGGACAAATTACCGGACGAGCCATTGTATTCAACTATCAGAAACCTATTAACTTATTTTTAGTGATTCTTACCTGCGCCATCGGAGTAATCTTCAGCATGTTCCCCGAATTAGCATGTTCAAAGGCCCTCATGCTCGCCTCTATTGGACTATCCTTTGTTTTGGGGATCCTGTGCGTATTGCCCATTGGAGGAGGCGATATGCCTGTCGTTATTTCGCTACTCAACAGCTTATCTGGATTAGCAGCGGCAGCCGCAGGATTTATCATCGCTAATAACGTTCTTATTGTTTCTGGATGCTTGGTGGGAACTAGCGGTATTATTCTATCCATCATTATGTGCAAATCCATGAACCGTTCGATCAAAAATGTTTTACTCGGAGGATTCGGATCGAAACAAAGTACAAAGAGCGAAAAAGAAGCAGAACCCAAGGATTTGAGCGCTGAAGATGCCTATTTCGTGTTAGAATCAGCACGCAATGTATTGGTTGTTCCTGGGTATGGAATGGCCGTTGCACAAGCACAACATGCAGTTAAAGAATTCGCAAAGGCATTGGAAGAAAATGGAGCTGAAGTTCACTATGCAATCCATCCCGTCGCAGGCAGAATGCCTGGCCACATGAATGTATTGCTTGCCGAAGCAGATGTTCCTTATGAACAACTTATTGAAATGGATGCAGCCAATGCCATGATGCCCAATGTCGATGTTGCCATTGTCATTGGCGCAAACGACGTTGTAAATCCCGCGGCAACCATGGAAAAAGCTTCTCCTATTTATGGAATGCCCATCATTAATGTTCATGAAGCAAAAACAGTTTTTGTTTTAAAACGAGGCAAAGGAGCAGGTTTTTCAGGTTTGCCAAACAGACTCTTTTCAATGGACAACGTGAGGATGATCTATGGAGACGCCAAATCAACCGTGACAGCGCTCGCCCATCAATTTAAATCAAATGGCTGATCAAGATAAGGGAGTACCTCTTTTGCAAAATACGCTCAACTCCCGTAATAACGAAGTTGAATCAACTTTGCGTCCCCCGTCGTTTGCTGATTTCGTAGGACAAAAAAAGACTGTCGAACGCCTCCAAGTGATGGTTGGGGCAGCACGGG
>MIDO01000073.1:0-795 GCA_001831055.1 Verrucomicrobia bacterium GWC2_42_7
CGAGGCCAACGAATACTTATTTTAACATCTCTGCTGTTTTTTAATCCGTTTGAATCTTCACAATGATACACAAGTATTTTTAATTCATTTGAATCACTGGAGCTTATTCCACCAAGTGGTTCATAATCTGATTTTGTTAAAACCTGCATCCCATTCAGTTTATTGTATAAAGATAACATAGAACCTTGCTGGGTCCTTACGCCTTGCAACGTATAAAGGATAGGATAATTTCCGCTAAACAGCTTGTTTGGTAGCCATGGCCAAGATGTCATTTGATGGTGAATCATTCCTCTTAATCCCATATTTCTCGCAAGAACCATCGTTCGTAATTGTCTAGCAGCTGAATACGTAATGTCGTAGGGCGGAGGTTCCGCAGTCCCATACCATTCGCTAACAACAATGGGTTTATTTTTCAGTTCAGAATAGCCTGCAACCGTTGTAGTCATCCATGTAAATATATCTTTAGTGGAATCCGTGGCCTGTATCTGCCCTTTCAAATCATACATATGACTGGTTATAAAATCCAAAGACGTTCCTTTCTTACCCGTCACATAATTTGTTCCAATGGCAACATGCCTGACGATATCGTACCAATCAGGCGCTTCTTCAACTGTTCTATTCAACGAGCTTTCCCCACCTCGTCGATAGGTAGAAGTCACAGAGCCTGGCCCGCCAACACGGATTCGCGGATCAATACGCTTGATTGCATTGACTGTATGGTCTTGGAATTCTAGAAAATTGGATTTAAATTGATAACAC
Organism: Verrucomicrobia bacterium GWC2_42_7; assembly: GCA_001831055.1. GTDB lineage: Bacteria > Verrucomicrobiota > Verrucomicrobiia > Opitutales > GWC2-42-7-A > GWC2-42-7-A. The sequence goes on from MIDO01000073.1 coordinate 760, forward strand.
CCGAAATCACCATAATCACCTTCATTCCATGTTTCG
>MIDO01000073.1:852-4561 GCA_001831055.1 Verrucomicrobia bacterium GWC2_42_7
GAACTGATCAGGTTTTCCCATCCCTGATAGTTTTTACATCCACATTTATTTTTCAATCCCGTTCCCGCAGGGTCATAGGGTGAATCATTCGGGCCTGGCAAAGGTCTCAAAATCGAATCCTGCACCGGCGAAGGAATCTGGCTTAACGGATTAGGTATGCAATTCATAATCAACATTGGCTTTAGCTGCGATTTTACAAGCGGATCAAGCCACTTATCCAAATAGGTATAATCATAAATTGGATGACCATTAGCATCAGCAGGTGTATTTTCAGTATACATCTGAGTTACTGACATTGTACCCATAATGCGGGCAATCTCAAACCCGTCGGCCCGTATCAAAGGAAAAAGGGCTTTATATTCCTCTACTTCAAACCAATTTATCCAATGTGGGTCGCAAGCCCTGTCTAAATCAGTAAAAGGGCCTATCTCTATAGAACGGTCAACCTGAATGTTTACAGTAGGCCAAGTCGGACTGGCCACATCGGCCATTGATATGCTACACGTAACAAGAATAATAACATGCAGATAAAGGATTTTTATTTTTTTCATATATTTCCCTTTTGAGATTTTGAATTACGCAGAGAAGATTATTTCGAGCCAAACATTTCTCTTTTCAATAAGAGATAATACTGATAATACTCTTCTTTAACATTAGGCGGACATCTATGGTCACAAAATGGTATATATCCTCCTTGTTCGACTAACGGAAGCAATGAAGCCAAATACTTTTTGATAGCTTCGGGTCCTTCTGCAAGTACCATCTTATCTACCCCGCCCATAACGCGCAAATCCTGTCCGTATTCTTTCAAAAGCTCACCAGGATGGCCAGAACAATTAACCTCACACGGAAACAAACAATTAATCCCACTTTCAAGCAGGTACGGCAAAATAGGGCGAATATCTCCGTCGCAATCTGTCCACCAGATGTCTATGCCGGCGACTGTTAATTTTTTGTGTATTCGCTTATATCGTGGAACCAATACATTCTTGAAAAAATCCAGGCCCACTATCGGGCCGTTTTTAAAACAAATGTCCTCCCATCCCCCTGCAAAATCGAATTGTATTTTGTCCAAAACTTGATCAAGGAAATCTTCTACTAGCACACAGCATGTTTCAACCATGTCCTCAACCATCTCAGGATAATCATGCATAGCGTAGGCGAGCCCCTCGAAAGTCAGAATATCGCGTATTCTTCCGATCATTGAACCACAAAATATGCCTAAAGGAAAGTCTCGATCATTTGGGTAATTCTTTAGCAACTCACAAATATCAACGCGACGCATCGGGTCATCTCGACGGAAACGCGTTTCTTTACATTTTTTCCAATCATCGGGAGTAACAATCGAAGATTTTAAAAAGTGTGGAATAGAGGCGTGTCCATCTTTGGGAACCTCAGCTAGCAAACCGTCAGGATTCATCATAATGACTGTGTTGCTTTTCTCTTGCCATACTTGACTTTGGAATACCGGGTTCATCCAGACCGACGGCTCAAGGAACTTGAAAGTGTCAAAATTAAAAAACAAATTGGCTTCGTCATTATTCTGAATATTATTTTCAGAAAACATTTTCCATTGAGTAAAATTCTCGTCCCAGTAACCAAATTCCATATTGAACGAACGGTCGAATGATTTATAATGCATCTGGCGATTAAATCTCTCACGGCCGCTTATTGCGCCTAGCCAAGGTTTTCTGTATTCTGATAGACTCATGGTTTTCCTTTTCTCGAATCAAACTGTCTCAGTTGCGCTTCAGAAATAGACGCCAAAGACAAGAGCATTTATGGTGTTGAGATTACGCGAATTTCGTGGGGTTCCAAATTGATATCGATCATATTGTTGTTCCAATTAAGGCCGCCTGATACACGGTTGCTATTCCAGTTAACCAGCACAACTTGTTTATCGTACATAAAGCATTGCACCGCAAGATCAGCCGTCCAAAACGCAGGGATGGCGACATGCGCATATTCGAACAGCTTAATCAAATTTTTCCGCCACTGAAGTGTTGCCAATGCGCGTGCGGCCAGACTTAAATCATAGCCAAGCACTATCAATTGACCGTTTCCATAATTAAACGCAGAGCATGTCGCACCGGTTTGTTTGGAGAATATGTCATACGCGGTCCAAAGGTCTATGCCGTTCTGTGAGTCGATCAGATAAATCGAATCTTTAGGGCATTGGGCTATCAACGTGGAATTAGATCCATCATGCAGCTTTTCGAATGCCTGCGAAGGTACAGGCCCTTTAATCTGGAACTCAATAGAACCACCGTATATACGATAACATCTGGCGGCGACACTATCGAGAATAACTTTTCCGCCTCTGCAAACGTGCTGATCAATTTGCGTAGCCATTTCTCTGCTGATATAAGACGAACATATCACACATGTATCAGTGGATTTAATTTCACTGCGCATTGTAATAGGGATCCCCAGAAGTGAAACCATATTATATGTTGCTATCGGATCATGGCTCGCTCCATATCTGGTGGTTACATTGATCGGAGTGTAAGCGCCCAGATCGTGCCCGATAAAAAGGCAAAGAGGCGAATCAGATTCAGAGCCGAGTTTTTCGTTAAGATCATTTAAATCATTTTTCAACGTTTTCACTTCAGAATCCAATCCTATGGCTGGAAAGTCTTCCGTCCAGCACCAATGCACTCTTGGATTCTTCGTAGCCGCAAAAACAGATTTGGTTTCAGCGGCAATATTTCCCGGCGAACGATAGCCGATCGAGGTAACGTAAGTTATTTCAAGCATGCGTTCTTCGACGTGCTTGAAAACAGAATTAAAGTAATTATGCCAGCCGGTAGACTGTATAAGGTGCATCAAATTGTCATCGTAGCATTCACCGCAAAGACGAATAAACGCCGGCGCGGTATCAGTACTAAACAAATCAAGCCACTGCGAAGGATTTCTGCCGGAAAAATCCTGGCATCTTTTTGCGGAATTGCAAATGCCTATCCGGCAGTACGGATTTATATCATGAACCGTTTTCGCAAGTCTGGTGGCATATTCTTTCAAGCCAGCATATTTATATTGATACCATGCCAATCTGAGCTGCTCGTGTTCGGGATGATCAATGGGACTATTGAGAATCATTTCAATTTGCGGTCGTGTCATTTTATTAAAAGGCTCGAAACCTTTTAGATGAGCATCGCAATAACAAAAAGCATCACGTAAGTCATCGTCAAAGGCGAGGCGTTCAAAGCCTAACTGAGCGGACTTTGCGGCATAGCTGATCATTTCATCCTGTCTTCTGCGATCTCTAAAACAGATAAAATCAGATCTTTCGGAACCATCGATGTTTTGTTGGCGGCGGTATGCAGCAGGGATCTCAAAATTGCCTTCGGGATGATTTATTGTAATGAAAAAAGGATAAACCTTTAATCCTCGCTTTGATGCCAATTCTGCTTTTTGTGCTAGAATTTCAAGATTTTGAAATATAATTTGAGAGGGAAGTAACACCTCGTTATTTGCGTTGTATGGGCTGACATACGCGATATCTATTCCCATATTGATAAGGTGATCTATGTCAAAATTAAGTCTGGTCTGAGATGTATAAATAATATTTTTCATTAAACTTCCATGGTTTTAATGTTAACGGAAAATAAAGAGTGAATTAAACAGGTTAATTGAATGATTTCAAGTTAATTCGATAAAAGCGTATCGACCTACAAGCCCCTTTGGAATATGTAATTGTTTATGCCCG
>MIDO01000073.1:4601-4864 GCA_001831055.1 Verrucomicrobia bacterium GWC2_42_7
CACATCTTTATGTATCAGAATACTAAGCGAAGGTATTTCAATATAATTCAAATTCGTTGCCCAGTATTTAGAATTTTCATGCGGATTATCAAATAAATATTCCCTTTTCCCCGCCAATTCTGTCCATTTCTCCCACAGTTTTTCCAGCCCTTTGTAATGTAGGCCATCTTTTTCAAATTCCAAACGCGGCGTTGCATTTATGTGCAGAAACTGCCGCGAACTATCAGGCATAGTATTGTAATTGACGTACATGCCGTCGATTT
>MIDO01000073.1:4905-6890 GCA_001831055.1 Verrucomicrobia bacterium GWC2_42_7
TGAACTATATTCTGAATCATCCTCCCATATTTGGGTTCTAACGGTGGAATGAATTCATAAGGGTCTTCGCCATACTGAGAATATTGGTAATTGGTGATCATGTGGCACATCAGACCTGGCAAACCGGAAAAATAGAGAGCTTTACCCTTACCGTATTTGTTTAATGTCAACGCAGCATGCCCAAAGCCGAAACCCTGTATGATCGGGGTGTGGGCTAAAATCTGCACGTTTTTACCTGTAACACCAACAATTGCCTGTTGCCCATGATGAGTTAATCTTGTTTCAGCAACACCTTCAAATAAAGCGTCACGTAATGCCGGATCATATTGTCCAAGAGGAAAATTACTGAAAGTATAGTGTATAACCGTATCTGGAGTTGTAGTATTTTTAACGATCGAGTAACTATAAGCACTGTCAGTTCCACGATAGGTCAACCCCAATACATCTGTAAGTAAAAACTCATTCCTTTTAACACCGGTTTCATCATAAAGCGACGTCTCATTAGTAGCTATAATCGTACCCCCGCCTTTTACAAATGCCTTTATCACTTCCGCAGCCTTGGTCGTCATGGACGAACAATTGGGAAGTACGAGTACGTCTACCCCATCAAGAATACCATTCTCAACCTGCGACTCAGGTATCACACGGAACGGGTATTGCATTTTCGCAATGTATTCACACCAACCAGCAAGTTCATCAGTATGATGTTCCAAGTAGGTTCGTGTGAAAACATCTTTACCTATAAAATCACGGGTATTACGTGAAAACACAACGGCTACATTTGACGCCGGACGAGCGTCAAATAATTGCGGAAACTTAGACGCAAATGTGTTAACACTGTAATTTTTATTTTTTACCCACCCGTCCCGGTGACACGGCATTGTGTATGCTTGTCCATGAGCCACATGAAACAGCATTGCAAAAACGGCATCCTCATTTGTCGCGATATAAGAATGCGCAAATAACGGGATATTAGCACTATTACTGATTCCAATATTTGTTTGCCTTTCCACAACGGAACGCGGCCAAAAATATGTTTGCGGTTCACACATCTCATGAAAAGCGATGTCAAGGCCCCCGCTGATGTGGGTTTCTTGATCGCATGCAAACATTCTCGATAAGTTTTGAAGAGAGTCGGAATTGCAACTGGTCAAGGCCAAGTCACGCCGACCTTCGGAGTCAAGGAATTCTCGCAATTCGCTTATAAACAATCCGACCTTTTGCGAACGAAAACGCACCCACGCACGCCAAGCCGGATTTTCAATATTCATAAAAAAATTCATGTCCAACTTACCGACTCGAGGGGCATCATAACCGGTACATTTTCTAAATTGTGAGCGGCAATATGCACATCCGCAATCATAAAAGCTATTAGCCAGCCCCATATCATCAGGCATATATAGGTCTATGCGAGAGTTAACCACAAATCGTTTCGCAATGTCAAAATACGCTTCTTTAAAAACTGGATTGGTACAACATAATGCATACGAGCCCCAGTTATTTGTAAAAAACGGACGACCATCGCGAAAATCTAATTTGACCGTCTTTGCCAAATCCCATTTTTTATATTTTATTCCCTTAGGCAAATGGGCCGTCAGATTAACACTATGATGTTCACATAGTTTTAGTGAATATTTATAGCATAACTCGCCACAATCATGGATAAACTTCTCAATTTCATCAAAATATTCGACAAAATCCCATCGATAATGACCAACAGCGAGCATAATGCTATTGGCTCCGTCATCGACCGCCATTTTACATTTTTTTTCTATATATGCTCTTGTCATTTTTTTGAAATAATCTTTCATGTAATCACGATTGTGCCCCACCGTAAAAACATGCATTCGAAGTGACCGGAGCCATTGATTGTTTTTTTGCGTGCTATCGCCTTGCTGCATCTCAGATTTGTTATCTCGCACGTCCGATTCCTTGATTAAGAATATACGATTAGAGTCTAATTTTGCCAAAATTTTGCAAACTCT
>MIDO01000073.1:6912-7479 GCA_001831055.1 Verrucomicrobia bacterium GWC2_42_7
TCCCATCAACAGCCAAATCAGCGTACGCAGCAGGCACATCGAGCCAAAAACTCGTCAAGATCAGCAAATCTTCAAAATCGACCCCACCATCAGCATTTAAATCCGCCTGAATTGGTAAAACTAACTTTTCAACCTTTACTCGTCCAATCGACAGAGGGCTTGAAACCTGTGTAGATGACAGACTTAGCTTCATAGGCAAAGTCGTAAATACCCATGGGTTCACAGTATTATCCGGATTGCGTACCATCGTATCGAGAACAATGGTGCCTATTGGATGTTCAACCGAAATGCTTTTGGCCGTCCACACCATACGGTAATCTCCATTGTTTGCAGCGACATCAGGAGGCCATGTTAACCATGCAAATCGTTCATTGACTTGACCATTTTTAAACGCGCTTAGACCAAACACATTTGCGTAGTCATTATGAAGTTCAACAGCATTCCACGTACTAGCATCACCGGCACGTTCACAAAACCCCACATGCATTCCAGAAACATTGTTTGTCCCCGAAACATCATCCATCGTAAGAATAACCATGCCATCATCTTCTGGCGTAAATAATTCAC
>MIDO01000074.1:0-1050 GCA_001831055.1 Verrucomicrobia bacterium GWC2_42_7
CACGTCCTAGATATCGGCTGCGCCAACGGCTACTCTACATTCAAGCAATCTGAATTTCATAAATTAGCATCCATCACGGGAGTGGATTTTGCTTCTAACATGATATTGTCAGCACAAAAAACCAAGCAACAAAGGAATTTGGGTGATAACATTGTGTTCATGAAGGGTGATGTTAGATCTTTAGAATTTCCAGACAATTCTTTCGATGTAGCCTACACCACGCGTGTTTTGATCAATTTACCTACTTGGAAGCAGCAAAAACAAGGCATAGAAGAATGTATTCGAGTAGTAAAACCAAATGGAACTATTGTGCTTTCAGAAGGTTTTTGGGAGCCGCTTATGTTGCTCAATGCCATGCGTGCGCTTAATGGCCTCACTCCATTAGTTGAACATGATTTTAACCGTTACTTAAAACTTTCAACCCTTGAAGCATATTTGAAAGCACTCGGCCTGATTTATGATGTCGATGATTTTTCATCTATTTATTATTTGGGATCACGCTTCCTTCGTGAATTGGTCACTGACCCTGCTGCCTACCCTGGTTTTTCAAATCCCATCAACCAACTGTTTTTTGAAATTGAAAAACAATTTTCGGGTGGTGGTTTTGGCATTCAAAAAGCAGTTATTATTAAAAAATCTGAGTAGACAATATCCCAACTTCAGCTATCAAATTGGACCATTATGATTCCATTTAACCGCCCCCCTCACACCGGGAACGAAGACCAATACGTTCTCGCCGCCATGAGGAGCGACAAAATATCGGGTGACGGCAAATTTGCTCGCCAATGTCAGCAATGGTTTGAGAGTCAGCTCCGATGTAAAAAAGCGTTATTGACCCCATCTTGTACTCAAGCGTTGGAAATGGCTGCTTTGCTAATCGATATCCAGTCGGGTGACGAAGTCATCATGCCGAGTTATACCTTTGTAAGTACCGCCAATGCATTCGTCTTGCGTGGGGCAAAAATTGTGTTCGTGGATATTCGCCCGGACACGATGAACATCAATGAAACCTTGATTGAAGCTGCAATCACCCCGCGGACAAAAGCCATC
>MIDO01000074.1:1079-5528 GCA_001831055.1 Verrucomicrobia bacterium GWC2_42_7
TGAGATGGACACTATCACGGAGATTGCCAATAGGCACGGCCTTTTCGTAATCGAAGATGCCGCCCAAGGGATGATGTCCACCTACAATCATCGTGTCTTGGGTACTTTCGGCCACATGGCAGCGTACAGTTTTCACGAAACCAAGAACTGCACCAGTGGCGGAGAAGGTGGCCTACTTATCATCAATGATGAACGCTTTATCCAACGCGCCGAAATTATCCGGGAAAAAGGTACCAATCGCTGCCAGTTTTTTAGAGGTATGGTAGACAAATATTCTTGGGTGGATGTGGGGAGTAGTTACCTCCCCAGCGAAATTCAAGCCGCTTACCTTTGGGGTCAGTTAGAATGGGCGGACAAAATTACACAGAATCGTTTGGCGGTTTGGAATAACTACCAAACCGCCTTATCCGGTTTGGCGAAACAAAGATCAATTGATCTGGCAACCATCCCACCAAATTGTCAACACAATGGCCACATGTTCTATATCAAGGCGAAAAACCTGCCCGAGCGTGCAGAACTGTTGGCACATTTGCTATCCGATGGTATTTACGCAGTATTTCATTACATTCCACTGCACAGTGCGCCAGCGGGTAGCAGATTCTCTCGTTTTCATGGGGAGGATTTATTCACCACCAAAGAGAGTGAACGGATAATTCGCCTGCCAATTTGGTATGGTATGGATCATCATATGGGTGAACATATTGTGCAAAGCGTATTAAGGTTTTACGATGGTCACTACTGAGAAATATATGAACTCAGAAGAAGTCAAATTTTTATTAAAGGAAAATATCAGAAAAGAAAATTTAAAATATTTTGGTTTTACTGATGATGTTCTGATCTCCCAAGTAACCAATAATTGGTTTAAAGACAATGAAAACTATGATGGGAGATGGAAATTAATCAGAAATAAGGCACCTAAAATCGGAAAAATTCTTGATATGGCTGCAGGATGTGGCACTTTCGTTCTAAATGGTTTACAAAATGGATACGACGTATATGGAGTAGAGCCAGAAAATTGGAAAAGGGAATATTTCAAGAAAAAAATTTTCATATCAGGTTACCCGTGTCAATGGAATAATAGAATTATTGGGGCCATTGGCGAGACGTTGCCATTCAGAGATGAAAGTTTTGATTTAATTACAACTTATCAGACATTGGAGCATGTCAGAAATGTAGATAGCTGCATTAAAGAAATGTTACGGGTCTTAAAACATGGTGGCGTATTGTACATTAAAGCACCTGATTATAACTGTTTTTTTGAGCCTCATTACAGAGTCCCATTTCTACCTAAAATGAATAAAAAACTCGCGGCTAGATATCTTAAATTTATTGGGCGGCCGGTTTTGGGATTAAAAACACTGAATTGGACAACAGAAAAGGACGTGATTAACATTCTCAATAAGAGTAAACATAAATTAACTATTAATAGAGTTAGCCAGTTTAATAATGAAAATAGAAAATTAAAAATAAATGAATGGCTTCCTCGTCATTTAAAATACCACGGCATAGTAATACTCATTAACCTAGCATGTGAGTTCAAAATACATGTACTACGTTTTTTCATGATCGGCCGACGAGAAAAGAATATAGACCTATGGGTTACGAAGGGATAGTTGATTCTTATGATCAACCGTAACCATTCTAATCGCAGAGCGCATAACTGGCTCATATATGACATCTGCGACAAATTCTTACAGAAGTACACGCCCTACTACAAGGGGATTTTGTATGATTTGGGATGTGGCGAATCGCCTTTCCGAGACTTTTTCTTGAGCTATGCCGATAAATATGTAGGAGTAGATTGGTCAGAAAGTTATCACAAAACCAAAGCAGACATCATTACAGATCTAAATTTCCCTCTGCCTGTTGAATCCGAAGTGGCTGATACAATTGTTTCGCTTTCAGTAATGGAACATTTATTCGACCCACAAATGATGCTCAATGAAGCATTTCGCATTTTGAAACCGGAGGGAATGATAATTTTACATATCCCTTGGCAGTGGTGGATACACGAAGAACCTTACGATTTTTATCGCTACTCTCCCTTCGGTCTTAATCACCTGTTTGCAAAGGCAGGTTTCGTGGAAATTGTTGTTGAACCTCAAGCAGGCTTTTTCACCACTGCGATATTGAAATGGAATTACTTCACCAATCGCTTTGTGCGAGGTTCGAAGGAGTTGCGTTGGGTTATCAAGACGTGCATGACCCCCTTTTGGTATTTGGGGCAAAAATTAGCACCACCTCTCGATAAACTTGATCGAAACTGGGCGCTGGAAACCAGCGGCTATTTTGTAACTGCCAGAAAACCGACAAGACAACATTGAAATGGCAGCCAATTAATGATCTCTGAAAATTCAGTGGATTCCCTCCGAGAAAAGGCAGTTGCTGGGGGTAAATGGACTACGCTCTCGGCTGTAACCAGCGTAGCTATTCAACTCGTGCAATTGGCGGCTTTGGGACGTTTGCTCCAACCGTCTGACTTCGGTTTGATGGCAATGATGATGGTGGTGATTGGTATAGCAATATCGCTTGCTGACTTCGGTGTAGGGAATTACATTGTTCAAGTAAAAACGCTATCTCGCCAATTTTTTTTTCGGCTTTTTGCGTTGGGGGTAGCGTTCTCCTTTATTTTGTCTGTAATCATTGCTCTTTCATCCCCTTGGGTTGCTACCTATTACCAATCTCAGTCACTTAATGATTTGTTGCCATGGCTGGGGTTGGTTGTAATCACCAGTACGGTGAATCAAATTCATTTTTCGGTGTTGCAGCGCAACTTGAAATTTCAGGCCATTGCAATTATTGATATTTTTTCAGCGATTTGCGGTTTGATAGTGACAGTCAGCTTGGCGTGGTTCGATTATGGTATATGGTCATTGGTAGCAGGGCAGCTAACCTTGAGTTCAATTAAAGCAGTATTTTATTTCGAGACTGCTAACAAAGTACTAAAAGACGTGCCCACAGTTTGTGAAGGACGTGTTATTGAGGCTTTACGTTTTGGATATTTCCAGATTGGAGAACGACTTCTTAACTTTGTGGGCTGGAATTTGGATAAAGTAATTATTGGGAAATTATTAGGGGATCGAAGTCTGGGGGTTTACTCTGTAGCTTTCCAACTGATGATGCGACCATTCTCTGTGCTTAATCCAATTTTTACGCGAGTTTCACTTCCTCTATTTTCACAGATAAAAAATGACAATGCACGCTTGCGCAGGGGATACCTGCAGGTAGTTCGCACAATTGCATTGATCTCCTTCCCTATGTATTTGGGCCTTGCGATAGCATCACCAGCCATTGTGGGTATTTTGTTAGGAGAAAAATGGCGAGAGGCGGCTCCCGTCTTTTCCATCTTGTGTGGCCTTGGAATTCTCTTTTCCTTAGGGAATCCTATTGGCACTCTAATCTTGGCCAAGGGTCGGTCAGATTATGCGTTTTTTTTAAATTTTCTGGCATTGATCGTGTACACGGCCGCCTATTTTGTGGGAAGTTTTTTTGGCATACTGGGTGTTGCGACAGCCTTTTTGGTAGCTGTGTGTGTTTTTCTTTACCCTGTAGAATTTTACTTACGTTGGAAATTGGTGGGAATGACGTTGGAGGAATATTTTTCCGCCCTCAAGCACCACTTTCAGGGATTATCTTTACCTTTGTTGATTTTTATTTATTGCAGTTTCAACAAACAAATGCCTCAGGGGAATTTTTATCTATTGCTATCAGGTCTCAGTGGCTCCGTCTTTTTTATGGTTTATCTTTGGTACACTGAACGAGACTTGATCAAAAACACTTATGCTTTGGTATTTTCGAGAAATTAATTATGTGTGGAATTTGCGGATACTTTGTAGCTGAATCAGCCACCCAAAACAGCCAGATTGTCCAGATGTCTGCAACAATTAAACATCGCGGTCCTGATGATGGCGGCTTTATGCTGGCTGACGTAATGCATGATCGCACACACACATTTAGTTCGCCCCGAAGTCCCACCTCAATTCAAAATAAATGGCCCGTTCTGATTAATGATTCTGAAGTACCGAACCATCAATTGGCAATGGCGCAGGTGCGATATTCCATTATCGATTTAAGCACCGGTGGGCATCAGCCCATGTGGAGTGTCTGCGGGAACTACTGCCTGACATTCAATGGGGAAATTTATAACTATATTGAACTACGGGAGGAGCTCATTAAGCTGGGCTATCAGTTTAAAACATCTTCCGATACTGAAGTATTTCTCACTGGTTACATCGCTTGGGGTGAAGATGTATTCCAACACTTGAATGGATTTTTTGCGGTTGCCATTTACGATATGAAACGCAAGGCGGTTTTGCTAGGACGTGATCGGCTTGGGAAAACTCATTTATATTTTTCGTATCGACAAGGAAAGTCAATTTATTGGGCATCTGAGATTAAAGCCCTGTTGGCAGTTGATTGTGTAAGTCACAAAAGTATTGACGTTGCGGC
>MIDO01000074.1:5566-5867 GCA_001831055.1 Verrucomicrobia bacterium GWC2_42_7
CCCCGGGCATTTTGCGTGGGTTGATCAATCATGTATTTTCAATCCCGTCCGCTATTGGGCGTTGCCGATCAAACGTTTAACTGCAAATGACCTCAGTGAAGTGGAGGCCAGTTCAGGGCTTGCAGATATTTTAACGGATGCGCTAAATATCCGATTGCGTGCCGATGTACCGATTGGTTTCGAATTGAGCGGGGGGATGGACTCATCGGCTTTAGTTGGATTGGCAGCAGGGCGTTTGCACCGAAATTTTAAAACTTATACCATTGAGTTTACTGAGAAACATTCCAACGAAGAGCCTTTT
>MIDO01000075.1:0-694 GCA_001831055.1 Verrucomicrobia bacterium GWC2_42_7
TAGGCGCTTTTCGAAGGCCAAGCATTCCCACTATAAAAATAGTCAGATAAAGAAGGGCAATTATCACGGTGCATACTAGGCCTAGTTCTTCGCCTATAATAGGGAATATGAAGTCTGTATGTGATTCAGGAAGGAAAAAAATTTGTTGTCGCCCATTGCCAATGCCCGCTCCTTTCAATCCACCAGATGCAAATCCCAAAATACCTTGCCACAATTGATAGGCGCCATCTTGACGGTTGGCTTCAACATCCATAAAGGACGTTATGCGTTGTAGCCGCACTGGGTCAAGGGAAACACCAATGGCAAACAACAACAATCCCATTAATACAGTGGGAATCAAAAACTTTAACGGAACCCCAGAATAAAACAACATGCAAAATCCTACGCAGCCGCATAAAAAGGCTGTACCGAAATCGGGTTCGATTAGAATTAATCCGCAGAAAAGGCCGATTATGAGACAAGGGATTCCAAATCCAACGAAAAAGGACTGTATTTTCCGCTGGTTGCAAGATAAGTAATGTGCGAGCAGAAAGACTAAACTCAACTTTGCAAATTCCGAGGTTTGAAACCTAACAGGGCCCAAGCCCAGCCAGCGCCGTGAACCATTCACTTTTACCCCAATCCCTGGAACAAGAACCATTACGAGCAAACAAAAAGCGACAACAGCCATTAGCCAAGTATATTTGCGTACCCG
>MIDO01000075.1:706-5166 GCA_001831055.1 Verrucomicrobia bacterium GWC2_42_7
GGCGACCTGCTTCATGAAAAAATCTTCACGAATAAAAGACATGCTGGCACTTGCAAGCTCCACAAGCCCAATCAATGTCAGACAGATACTCGCAAACAAAAGAATTAAACCTTCTTTATGTTCACGAAAATATGCTAAATAACCTTGTAATCCAGATAACATGGTACTTTATGATTTAAAGTTGCGAAGACCTTCATAGTTAATAGCATAGACAATAGATACGCGGAAACCCTTTTATTATGCGATGGATGAGAAGTTTTCTCAAAACAAAATACTGTATTCATTTTCAATGCGTTTTACTATATTTTCCAGAAACGAAAGGGCTTTCGAGAATTCTTAGAAAAACCCAAGATAGCGTTAATCCATTTTTTGGAAATAACCATCTGTTTTCAGCTCCCTATATGGTAAAAAAATGAGATATTTTATTCTCTTCAAGCTTAAGATGATGAACAAGAAATGCTTGCCATATTGACTATTCGCACTGGGGAATCCCCTCTAAGGTCATTTCCATCCACTTATCTCCCTCCGCACCAAAAAAATAAATGCTTGCTCGGACATAAATTCCACACGGAATTTTTTACCTTTCTTCACGCAAAAACGTAAAAAAGCTCCTTTCGGAAAGGGTTTTTGGGGAAACCCATTTTTCGGGGACCAAAATGGGTTTTCTCTAAAACTACTACTGGTTGGAAGGAGACGTGACGGTGGTGGTAGTTTGCTGCAAATCTTTAGATTCGGACGTCCCTTTTGGTTCAGTGGATACGCTTGATTCTGTTGAGGAATTTACAGGGACCACTGGAATTTCATCGGTATTTTCAAAGATACTCTCATCCTCTATAGAGTGCTTGGAACCATTAATTGTACTAGAATCGCTTGGAGTTGTTGCAGATGATGGCTGGGTGGCTATACCTGTGCTTGTGCTTTCTGCAGCGGCTGGTGTGGGAGTAGAGGTGGCTTTCTTTTCTCCTTTTACATTCAAAACTTGTCCAATTTTCAAAATACTGCTGTCATTCAAGTGGTTGAGCTCTTTGAGGTGAACGACGGTCATTCCATGTTTCTTTGCGATGATTGACAAGGTGTCTCCCTTCGCAATACTATAGGTTTCTCCGGTTAAGACAGGAGCGGGTTTCTTCACTTCTTTTGCTGTTGGGGTGCTATTGAGTGCAGCCAAATTGACGTTTTTGCCTGCGATAATTAGTTTTTGTCCCTCATAGATGGTGTTATTGCGAATTTGATTGATCTTTTTTAGCGTGGCAAGGGGTGTCTTGGTGACCAAGGCTATTTTCGATAAAGAATCACCCTTTTTTACTACATAAGTTGTTGTTTCTCCGGAAACATAAGTATCCTCACTGGAAGAAGTTGGTTTACTTTCCTTTGCCTTGATTTTGAGTTCCATTCCAACTTGCAGAGGGGTATTTTGAGAAAGGTTATTTGCCTCCAAGAGGTCCTTTATGGAGATGTGTTCCTTTTTAGCTACCGTCCAAAGACTGTCGCCCTTTTTTACCTTATAAATGCGAACATCTTCAAGTTGTTTCTGTGCAGTGGTGCTTTCAACAAAGCTCTCTTTTGAGTCATCTTCACTGGGTCTGGTCGGAGCTACACGGGGCCTTTCAGTACCCTGCTCTGGCTTTGGTGCTTCTTGTAGCTGTGAAGTCGTTTGGCATCCCTGTTGGAAAAGTAATCCAACAACGACTATGTGTAAGGAAAGTACAAGTAATATAACTTTAGTAAAATTCATAAGCTAGCGTCCCTGATTAAAGATCCCTCTATTTCTAACAGCTATTTTCCGTTATTCAATAAAAAATATTAAAACCAGAAAAAACTTTCTTTTCGTGCGAAAAAGAAGAAGATCGGAAAGCCATGATGGCTGGATCGAGTAAATCTAAAAGACGAGAACACTATTAATCACATGAAAAATAAAACAGTAATAATAATCGCAATAAGCGCACTAATATTAGGATTTATCTTGGGGATAAACCTAGGCGGTAACGCTTCGAGAAATTCCTGTGGGAAATCGATAGGAGATATGACAGGCGCTGAGTTTGCTGAAAGATTAGAACACGATAGAAAAGCGATGATGAAAGGGGTCGAAAACTTTAAGTTACCAGAACATTATTAATAGCATATGGCAAATGGACTAATATCATTGCTACCCGGTGATTACCTCTGGTGTAATAATGCAAAGTTTGATGCCAGTAAAATCACACCTCAATATGCTTAGCGTACTTTATAATCCGTTTTCTGAAGGAAACCCATAATAGGGGGCGAGCAAAAGGCTACGCTTTTCTTTTTTATTCGCGCTTTTGTAACGACTTTTATTGCTTGTGCTATACCTCTGTTAGTTTAAGATTTTGAGCAGGCGGGTAAGGTGAGTGCGAGGAAGCGTATTTAAATACGTGACCGAACACGAATCCGCCCCCAACGAACTCAAAACTTAAAATAACATCTTTCTGCATTGATTTACTTTGTACAGCTTAATATCTTTATAATCAATGAAGGATTATTACGAAATCTTAAATATCCCTTCCGACGCCTCCCCTATACAAGTTCGAGCAGCTTTTAGAAAGAAAGCACTAAACGTACATCCAGACAAACTTGGAAAGGCCGATTATGAGCATTTTTTGGATGTTAAGGAAGCCTACGATATCTTAAATTGCAGCGAAAAACGTAGACATTACGATAGGGCTTATGAAATTTATCAAGAAGACCTTGCCTATCTAAAAGGAAAGAAAAAGGAAACGAAAGTTGAAACAATAAATGGTTGGGAAAATCAGAAAGAAAAAAAAGAGGTACGATCAAAAACTTTTAGCTTTCATCAGCCTAACATTCGAATTATCAACACATTAAGGCGCCGCATCTTCGATGCAGCCTTGACCGACTCCACTGGCCCTGAAACGGATTTGGATTTGGTTGCAACACTCGACGTCTCTTTGGAGAAAACTCTCGTCACTAGCCTTTATCCATTAGATATTTCTGAAGAATTTGATCACCATGTTGAATCTGGAAGGTATTTTATCAAAACCCCACCAGGACTTTTTCAGGGAGCCCACTTACTAGTCCCCGGATTAGGATTGACCTGTCCACATTCAGATTCAGTAGGCAACCTACTCATTGAAATTTCCCTTCTTTCCCACAATATTTTCAAAGTTGTTGGCAATGACATATATAGCGAAATACCGGTTATGCCCTGGGAAATTGTATTGAGCATGAATAAAAAGATTCCATCCCTCGATGCACCAGGACACGAAAACATCTCACTAAACCCTGATTTTCTGCCTAAAACCCTCTTAAGATTTGAGCAAAAAGGTCTCTATAATTCCTCCAACAAAAGAGGAGATATGCTCGTAACCTTGAAACTCCAAATCCCTCAACCACCAACAGAATATGCCAAGACCCTGTGGCTTCAATTATCTCAGGAGTATGGGAGGGTAGTATAGTCTTTTATTAAGGAAACTGCTTTTGGATCACCCCCACAAGTTCTCTCCCAAAAAGATATCGTTGCGAGTGAATAAATTCCTAGTGGAATTTGTTTCCGTGCCTCCATCTAAACTTCCAAAATGTGGGACAAGGCGCTCGCAAATATTTAGGCTTTATTTTTCACAAACTGAGCATAAGATAAGAAATTAATTTAAAGAAAGATCAGGTATATGGCGGATGATTTAATAGGACTTTCGGAAAGAGAGCGATTAGCGAGATTAGCAAGAGTGGAATCTACATTTATGTCCAATGTCTATAAGTGGATGTTCATTGGATTGTTATTAACCGCGATTGTGGCTTACTGTGTATCGTTGTCTCCTGCTCTCATAAGCCTTATCTTTGAAAGCAAAGTGATGTTTTACGGGTTGCTGATAACAGAAGTACTATTAGTCATGTACCTAAGCGCTCAAATCAACCAAATGTCTGCCTCGGTAGCGATAGGGTTATTCAATTTGTATTCTATATTAAATGGAGTTACCCTAAGTTCTATTTTCTTGATATACACTGAGGAATCTTTAACGAGTACTTTTTTAATTAGTGCTGGTACCTTTGGGCTTATGAGTTTTTATGGCTACACTACAAAAAAAGACCTTACTTCCATTGGTCATATTTGCTTAATGGCATTAATTGGATTAATTATTGCCTCCGTGGTAAATTTATTTCTTCATAGCAGCCAATTATACTGGATTACGAGCTATGCCGGTGTCATAATTTTTGTTGGACTAACGGCTTATGATACACAAAAAATAAAGGCCCTGATGTATAATTCTGATTCAAATTCAGAAGTTGGAAAAAAGCAGGCAGTGATAGGCGCTCTGACCCTGTACCTAGATTTTATCAATCTGTTTCTCTACCTTTTAAAAATCTTAGGAAAAAGAAGAAGGTAGTTTTTCAAAACCGATCTTTGGGGGGATTGAGGGGAAGCGTCTTTAGGGGGCGTTGCCTATGCTATATAGTCAAACAGAATGAGGTTGACCCAAAAAAGA
>MIDO01000076.1:0-4503 GCA_001831055.1 Verrucomicrobia bacterium GWC2_42_7
CTTTTGTCTTTATCCGTCTTTTTCAAAGAAATAGAAGTCCTCAAATTTCTCCTCGAAGCGAAGCCCCTGCGCGGACATAAATTCCGCATGGAATTTATGTCCGCGCAGCAATCTCCTTTTCGGAGGGGGGTTGAGGGGGGAACCTATTTTGGGGGACCAAAATGGGTTCCCCCTCACCACTACCCTAACTTAAAGCGTAGCCTTTTTCTTCCAGTTCGAGGGCGAGTTCTTTGTTGCCTGTGCGAACGATATGGCCGTCCTGCATGATATGGACTTTGTCTGGGACTATATAATTTAGGAGGCGCTGATAGTGGGTGATAACCAAGAAGCCAATGTTAGGGCCTCTCATGGAGTTAACCCCTTGGGAAACAATTTTTAACGCATCAATATCGAGACCGCTGTCTGCTTCGTCAAGGATGGCATATTTGGGCTGCAACATGAGCATTTGCAGGATCTCGCAACGTTTCTTTTCTCCGCCAGAAAACCCTTCATTAAGTGAGCGTGAAGAAAAAGATTTGTCGATTTGCAAGGTGGCCATTTTTTCGTAGAGCAACTTATAAAATTTTGTGGCTTCAAAAGCTTCTCCTTTTGGCAGACGACTTTGTAAAGCGGCCCGCAGGAAGGTGGCGATGCTGACTCCGTTGATTTCGCACGGATACTGAAATGCAAGAAAAAGTCCCTCACGCGCAATGACATCCGGGGTTAGGCCAACGATATTTGTCCCATCAATGAGAACCTCTCCACTAGTGATCTTGTAGTTCGGGTGTCCCGCCAACGCCTTTGATAGGGTGCTCTTCCCCGTTCCATTTGGGCCCATTAGGGCATGGGTTTCTCCTTTGGGAACCGATAACGAAAAATCCCTCAATATTGTTTTCCCATTAACCGCAACAGTTAGATTCCGTATTTCTAACGCATTCATCCCTCTTTTATTATCTCAATTCATTCATTAATCAAGGTGAAAATGATTTCAGTATTTCTAGAGGAAAGAGAGGGCGGTTACAAAAGGAGCAATGATTTCAGTATCTCAATGAGGGAGCCACAGTTATCGATGTTAAATTTTGCCTTAGACTGGCTCATTCCGACCTTAATCGAATAGCAGGTTTGAGGTAATGCGGCAAAAAGGTCTTCGTCTGTGTAGTCATCTCCAGCGGCAA
Source organism: Verrucomicrobia bacterium GWC2_42_7 (assembly GCA_001831055.1). Classification (GTDB taxonomy): domain Bacteria; phylum Verrucomicrobiota; class Verrucomicrobiia; order Opitutales; family GWC2-42-7-A; genus GWC2-42-7-A. Next base: position 1,155 of record MIDO01000076.1, read on the forward strand.
GAATGAAGTCGTAATCTTTTTTTGATAGGAAGGACAGGGCAGCAGTTCCTTTGTTTACAGAAGTATTTCTGATTTCAACAATTTTAGAACCTTGTACGACTTGAAGGTCTTTATTAGCGACAAAAGAAATTAGGTCATCTGCGAGTTCTTTTGACTTAATTTTAGCGACTTCCTGATAGCAATTTCTATAATGCCAACATAAAGAATATTCTTTTTCCTCGATAAAAGATCCTGGAACTCTATTGGTGTAAGTTTGTAATATGTTTATGATCTGTGGTCTCCAGTCGTTTGTGGTTTCTTTTTGAATTTCCCATTCTTTCCCTGCATATTTTATCCAAATACCGTGTTCGGCAATAAGATTTATTTTAGGGAGGGAAAACCATTTATTTAGGGTGGCCTTGTCTCTTCCGCTAGTTATGACTAAGTCCATGGTTTCTAACAGAGAGAGTTCTTTAAGTAAAGTTAGGGTATCTGTACTGGGTTTAGCGAGAGAAGGGTGTTTGACTAGAGGAGATAGCGTTCCGTCATAATCCAACATTACTAATTTATTTTTTGCTGTTTTAAAATCAGTTTGCAGTTTTATTTTGTCGTTCGAAGTAAAGAAGTTAAATTTCAATTTATTTTTTTCATCATGAACCTGTTGTAGTCGTTGCAGAAAATCTTCCGCCCAATAAATGACGTTGCAATTACTTAATCGTTTTTGCATGATTTCGTTGCGATTTTTTTGTTCTTCTTCATCCATGGATAAGGAATAATGCAAAGAATTTGCAATTTCAGTGATATTATTGGGATTAACAGCTACGGCTTCACATAATTCTTTTATAGCGCCAGCCATTTCACTGAGTATCAATACACCTTTTTTATCTGCTTTGCTTGCAACAAATTCTTTTGCAACTAAGTTCATTCCGTCCCTCAGCGGGGTGACTAGTCCTACATCGGCGATGATGTAAAAAGAAACAAGTTTTTGAAAATCAAAGGATTTGTATTGATAGGAAATGGGATTCCATCCGATTTTTCCGAATTTTCCATTGATTTTTCCAACGAATTCATCCACTTGTTTTTTTATTTGGAGATAATGATCGATACCAGTTCTTGAAGGGACAATGATCAGTAAAAAAACAACTTTCTCGTGCCATTCAGGATGTTCCTCTAAAAATTTTTCATACCCTCGCAGCCGATGAAGGATACCTTTTGTGTAATCCAATCGGTCTATAGAGAGGATAGATTTCATGCCATTTAGTGATTTTTTTAGGGTTTCGACCTCCGATGCTATTTCTTGATTTTGAATGGCGTTGTTAAATTTCTCAAAATTAATTCCCATGGGGAAAGTATCAATTTTAACCAATCGATTATTGATGATAAGGCTTCCCATATCATGTTCATAACCAAGAAGACGTTGTACGCAATGGAGAAAGTATTGAGTATACTCATAAGTGTGGAACCCGACAAGGTCTGCTCCGAGCAAATCGTTTAGTATTTTTTCTCTCCAATCCTTTGGAAGTAAGCGGAAAACCTCATAAACAGGAAAAGGAATATGAAGGAAAAAGCCAATTTTGACGGTGGGAAATTTTTTCCTAATTAATTGAGGTAGTAGCATTAGATGGTAATCATGAATCCAGATAACATCATCTGGCTTAATGATTTCCTCGAGAGTGTTCATGAAAACTTCATTTATTTGTTGATAACTTTTCCAGTATTTTTCCTCAAAGCTAGTCAGCATTGGGTAATAATGGAAAAGGGGCCATATGGTTCTATTGCAAAAACCATAATAAAATTTATCCATCTGAGATTCAGGAATAAATACAGGAACGGATTGAAAATTTTTTAGTAAAACCTCTTTTGCTTTTTTTTGTTTATTTTCTTCAATGGTCGACCCAGGCCAGCCTACCCATAGGTAATTTTTTTTACCTTCTGCTTTGACTTTCTGATTGATATAATCCGACAATCCAGTGACCAAGCCACCTACGCTGGATTGAAAACATAACTTGTTATTTTCTTTTGTTGTGGAAATGGGTAATCTGTTTGAAACTAGTATTAATCGCATTACTAAAATATTCTTTCGTTAATTGTTAAGTATATGGGTGATAGAATTTCTGTTGACAAGGCCCAACCTCCTTTCTTTTTGCGGTAAAAAGAAGAGTTTTCGAACCTCCTTTCTCAATGTATTTACCAATATTAACATATAACTACAGACAGGCCATATTTTATTGAAAAAAATAAAAAATTACACTAAGGTGTGAGCATTGAATAAGGATTGTGAGTGTTAAAGGTAGTTCGTTAATGATCTTGTCATATACATAAAGAGACCTCTGCATAACGTATCAATGACACGAACAGATCAAAATAATCAACGATTGTGAAGGTTTTTTTTATAATCTGTTTCAAAAGAGAATACGACGATAACTTGCTTTTGCAGAGCAGGTTGTCGGCGATATCGTTTTTTAGGAAGAGGCCGGGAAACCCATTTTGCCCCCCATAAATGGGTTTCCTTGAGCCACCATTGGCGCAACTAATTCTTTATAAACTAGTTGCAAGCATGTTTGCAAATGGCAATCTGTTCACTCAAAAAATATTTTTCTAAAAAATAGGTTTTTTTAGGGATTCACCTTTCTGAAAGAGGTCCCTTGCGCGAAGATAAAATTCCATTTGGAATTTTATCTTCGCGCAATTCCCTCCTTTTCGGAAAGGGGATTGGGGAAAACGCTTCTGGGTGACCAAAAGCAGTTTTCCCCAAATATCAATCCCCGAAAAGAGGTTTTTGGTTGACCTTAGTAAGTGCATCTTTATTTTGCTCTCATCAACACAGAAAGGCATATTGTGAACATTAATATAGAGACCATTAGCGACACACGCAAATCCTGCACAGCAACTTTTTCTGCACAAGAATTGGAGCAGCTAGAGAAGGAGTGCATTCAGCAATTTTCTAAGGAAATTCGTATTCCGGGATTTCGTCCGGGGAAGGCGCCTGCTAACTTAATTCGGGTTCAGTTTAAGCAAGGCTTAGAGGAAGAATTGAGTAATAAATTGGCTTCTCAGGTTTACAAAGAGGTTACGGATGAATTAAAGGAAGCTTTTATTGGGGTTGCCAAGGCAGATGTTCCTGTGATTGACATTACGAAGGAATGTACGGTTGTGTTTCATGTAGATGTGGCTCCGTCTTTCGAATTGCCGAATTATCGTGGTATTGAAATAACCTCGGGATCTCATTCTGCAACGGACGAAGAAGTTGAGAAAACTATTGAAGAATTGCGCAAGTCTCGGTCGCAATTTATTACAGTTGAACGTGCTGCGAATGTTGGTGATTACGTAAAGTTGGCTTACAAAGGTTCTATTGATGACAAGCCTGTTG
>MIDO01000076.1:4519-8482 GCA_001831055.1 Verrucomicrobia bacterium GWC2_42_7
GAAGAAGCCGGGGCGACAGAAGGCCCACATATTTCAGCGATTTCTGAAGGTATTGTCGGCATGAAAGCTGGGGAGACAAAGGCCGTTGTTATGGATTTTCCAAAGAAATTCGAAGTCAGTGGATTGGCTGGGAAGAAAGTCAATTATTCCGTTGAGGTAAAAGAAGTTAAGGAGCGTAAATTGCCGGAAGTTGACGAAGAATTTCTCAAGTCATTCAAAGTTTCAAACCTTGACGAACTCAAGCAACAAACCCGTTCGGACATTGAGGACAACAAAAAGCAACAGGATGAGTCCAACCAGCGGATGCAAATTGTAAACAAGGTTTTGGGACAGGTTAACATTCCTATTCCAGAAACGCTACTCGAACGCCAAACGGAGCGCTCCCTCTCGAAAATGGTCAATAGGCTTGCCAGACATGGTATTTCACCAGATAAAATAGAGGCAGATAAGCATGCTTACTATGAAAAGGCCAAGGTCGCCGCGACGGACGACAGCCGCCTCCTTCTCGTGCTAGGAAAGATTGCTTCTGCAGAAAAGATTACTCTCACCAACGAAGATATCAATCACGGTCTGCTTTCGGAGGCCTATGAATCCGGTATTTCTCCAGATAAGTTGGTTAAGGAGATTAGGAACGACCGTGGCATTTTAGAGGAAGTTAAAAGGCGTTGTTTGATAGTGAAAACGATTGATTTTATCAGGAAACAAGCTAATGTAGTTTCCGAATCTCAAAACGAAAAACATTAAAAAACTGTGAGTTATTTACCACTTCCTTATGTATACGAACGTGATGGCCGAGGCGAAAAAGCCTGGGACATTTACAGTCGGTTGCTAAAAGATCGGATCATCTTCATTGGTAGTCCCATTGACGATTTTGTATCGAACGCCATTGTTGCCCAAATGCTTTTCCTTCAAATGGAAGATCCCAAAAAGGATATCCATATTTACATCAATTCACCCGGAGGAAGTGTTACTGCAGGGATGGCTATTTATGATACCATGCGCTTCATGCAATGTGACGTTGTCACCTATTGTGTTGGCTTGGCTGCCAGCATGGGAACCATTCTCCTTGCTGCAGGGACAAAAGGCAAGCGCTACGCATTGCCCAATAGTCGCGTCATGATCCATCAACCTTCTGGAGGGGCGACGGGTCAAACGTCGGATATTTCCATTGCGGCCAAGGAACTCCTTCGTTGGCGCAAGATTATCAATGAGATTTTGGCCAAACAGAGCGGTCAAACGATTCCCCAAATAGAAAAAGATTCGGACCGCGACTTCTATATGACCGCTGCTGAAGCGAAGGCATATGGCTTGGTTGATTCCGTAATCGAGACTAAACCAGAGGAGAAAAAGGACAAGAAGTAATATGTCGATGATTACTTGTTCGTTTTGTGGAAAGAAGCAAAACCAGGTCCGCAAAATAATCGCAGGTCCTGATGGTTCAAACATTTGCGATCAATGCATTGCTGTTTGCAAGACCATCATCGACCGCGAGTTAGGTTCTCCTAGTAAACCAGAAACGGCAGCAGATACGGTTACTAAAGAGGTGCCTCAGCTCTCTTTCAAAATGGTAACACCTGCCGAGATCAAGGGAACACTCGATGAATATGTGGTCGGTCAAGATCATGCGAAAAAGGTTTTGTCGGTTGCTGTTTATAACCATTACAAACGCCTTCGCCTGGAATACGGACAACATGCAGCCGATGAAAATCTCCCCAAATTGCCAGAAAATTTAAAGGATGTTGAAATAGAAAAGAGTAACATCCTTCTTATTGGGCCTACGGGAACAGGTAAGACGCTCATGGCCCGTATGTTAGCAAAACTTCTCGAGGTCCCCTTTGCGATTGCAGACGCGACAACCCTTACTGAAGCGGGCTACGTCGGAGAAGACGTCGAAAACGTGATCTTGCGACTCCTCCAGGCAGCCAATTTCGATATTCCCAAGACCCAATGCGGCATCATTTACATCGACGAAATCGATAAAATTGGTCGTAAATCCGAAAATTCATCTATAACACGTGACGTTTCTGGAGAGGGCGTTCAACAGGCTTTATTAAAAATTCTTGAGGGGACCGAATGCAACGTTCCTCCGCAAGGCGGACGAAAACACCCCAATCAAGAATATATACACGTCAACACTAGCAACATCCTTTTCATTTGTGGAGGGGCCTTCGTCGGACTCGATAAAATCATCAATAGCCGCGTAGGTACAAAAGTGCTTGGATTTGACGCTACGGGCGAACGCATGAAAAACTGCTTAGATGACGATGTCATGTGCCAAACCCAACCCGAAGATTTATTGAAATTCGGTATGATTCCAGAATTCATTGGTAGACTTCCTGTTGTGACCGCACTCAAGGAGCTCACCAAAGACGATTTGATTAAAATTTTAACGAGCACGAAAAACTCTCTACTCAAGCAATATTCAAAACTATTTGCAATGGAAGGAGTGGAGCTTTGTTTAGAGGAAGATGCCATTGCCGCTGTCGCAGACAAAGCGCTTGAACTTAAAACCGGAGCACGAGCCCTTCGTGCAACCCTAGAGAGCCTCATGACGGAAACCATGTTCGACCTCCCTCAACATAAGGGCGCTAAAAAAGTCTCTATATCTAAGGAAGTTGTTCTGGGTACGGCCAAGCCTATTATTAGTTAGGCAGAAAGAGGTTAGTTTAAGCTTCGAGTTCGTTGGACGGAGGACTCGCCCTCCGTCACGTACTGCAGAAAGGCATTATTTCAGTTTTTGAGTGCGTTGAGCTGCGGATTCACACTTCCTTACGTACGTATTGTACGCTCGGTCGTGTTCACCTTGCCCGCCTGCTCAAAATCCTGAACTAATGCCTTTCTGCGGGGTTATGCAAAGAGAGCAAAATTTTTAAGTTTTTGAGTACGTTGGGCTACGGACTCCCCTTCCGTCACGTACTGCAGAAAGGCATTATTTCAGTTTTTGAGTGCGTTGAGCTGCGGATTCACACTTCCTCACGTACGTATTGTACGCTCGGTCGTGTTCACCTTCCCCGGCCTTCTCAAAATCCTGAACTAATGCCTTTCTGCGTGGTCTATGGAGAGGGAGCAAAAGAAAAAATGCTCACCTTGCTCGCCCGCTCGGAACGCTGAACTATACTCAATACACTTGGGAATGGAGGTGTTTGGATTCGTTCAGGAAGGTATAGAGAAAAAACCTCACATGTTAATAATAAATAGAATAATCACAAAGACTGGGGTCTATTGTTTTTTTTCAAAGATGCAATGCAATAGACCCCAGTCTATAGTTAAGCAGAGTCTCTTTCAATAGAAAATCAGAAAAATCAGGCTGTTATAAAAACACTTCAAGGTAACTCCACTCTCAAGTAGGTTGAGTATAACGTCTTTCTGGGGGGGCTAAATGGGTTTCCCCAAGAAGGGGACACTTCTAAAAACCATATTTTCGGAGAAACGAAGATGTATTTAAGATATATTGTGATTGAACCACGTCTGCGCTCTAACAAGTTCTGAAAGAACTTATTAGAGCGCAGATTACCTCCTTTTCGGAAGGGGTTTGGGGAAACGCTTTTAGGTGACTAAAAGCAGTTTCCCCAAGAAGTGCCGAGCCCCCCTTAAAGGGTACCGGCGTAGATAGCGGAACTACCGAGTTCTTCTTCGATACGGAGGAGTTGATTGTATTTGCAGATGCGGTCTGTACGACTCATTGATCCTGTCTTGATTTGACCGGCGTTGGTGGCTACGGCGATATCTGCGATGGTGGTGTCTTCGGTTTCTCCGGATCGATGTGAAATGATCGAGCGGTAACCTGCATTTTTAGCCATTTCGATACAATCGAGGGTTTCGGTCAATGTTCCGATTTGGTTGACTTTTACCAAGATGGAATTGGCGACTCCTTTTTCGATGCCTTTCTTGAGGAACTTTGTATTTGTGACAAATACATCATCTCCAACGAGTTGAGTTGTTTTTCCTAAAACATCTGTCAAT
>MIDO01000076.1:8501-9996 GCA_001831055.1 Verrucomicrobia bacterium GWC2_42_7
GTCTTCGACGCTGATGATGGGGAATTTCTTTTGGAGGCTCTTGTAGAAGGAGACCATCTCATCGGATGTACGTTCGCTGCCATCAGACTTTTTAAAGATATATTTTTGTTTTTTGACATCATAGAATTCAGAGGCTGCGACGTCTAGGGCGAGGAAAATGTCTTTTCCGAGGCTGTAGCCAGATTCTTTGACCGCTTTAGCGATGACTTCGAGGGCTTCTTCGTTAGAAGCAAGGTTGGGTGCGAAACCGCCTTCGTCGCCAACAGCGGTTGAAAGGCCCTTATCTTTTAAAACCTTTTTAAGCGCATGGAAGATTTCTGCACCCATACGGACGGCTTCTCTAAAAGTCTTTGCTCCGCGTGGAACAATCATGAATTCTTGAATATCAATGGGTGCATCCGAATGCGCTCCGCCGTTCATGACATTCATCATGGGAATAGGAAGAATTTTTGCATTAACACCGCCTAAATAGCTATATAAGGGCAACCCAACATCCTCTGCAGCGGCCTTTGCTACAGCCAAAGATACGCCGAGAATGGCATTGGCGCCTAGGTTTTTCTTGTTGTCGGAACCATCCAATTCGAGCATCAGCTTGTCAATAGAAAGCTGATCCGAACAATCAAGACCCTCAATAGCTGGGGCGATTTTATCATTTACATTCGAAACGGCAGCCAAAACCCCTTTCCCGGCATAACGGGTTTTCGGATTGATGCCTTTTTCGAAAAGCTTGCGATCGAGAGCCCCATCGCGAAGTTCAAGGGCTTCGTTATCGCCCGTACTTGCGCCAGAGGGAACCGCTGCTCTTCCCAGAATTCCATTTTCTAATAAGATATCTACTTCAACCGTAGGATTTCCGCGAGAATCAATGATTTCGCGCGCACTTGTGTGTATGATTGTAGCCATAAATTTATATTTTTCAGCTTTTGTGAAAGTGTCAAGCTGTAACATGCCTGAAAACGTGAGTTCTGATTTTGAGTGTGTTGGACATCAGACTCGCCCTCCGTCACGTACTGCAGAAAGATGTTATTTTAAGTTTCGAGTTCGTTGGGCTGCGGATTCACACTCCCTCACGCACGTTAGTGGGCTCGGTCGTGTTCGCCTTGCCCGCCTGCTCAAAATCCTGAACTAATGCCTTTCTGCTCGATTACTGAACCTTGTCCGCCTTCTCGAAGTCTTGAGCAGATGTCTAAGTACCCCAGAAAAACATCCGTTCAATTTCTGAGCAGGCGGACTAGGGGAGAGCGAAGGAGCGTACCTATGTACGTGACTGAGTTCGAATCCGCAGCCCAACGCACTCAAAAACTGAAATAATGCCTTTCTGCCAGGCTTGACTGTCTTGGGAAAACCCGAGAATATACCCTTCATGAAATTCTGCATACTTGGGTCTGGGGCATGGGGGACGGCGATGGCGATCCACTTAGCTCGTTGTGGTCATAAAGTTGTTTTGGTCCCAAGGAGGAAAGAGGCTGCGGATGCGATGGCCGTGTCCCGAGAG
>MIDO01000076.1:10094-10314 GCA_001831055.1 Verrucomicrobia bacterium GWC2_42_7
GATAAAGCCTTATTTACCTGAGGCAAAAAGCTTGAAGCTGATGCTTTCTCTGTGCAAGGGGTTGGAGAAAAATTCTCTTAAATCTGCGACGGGAATCGTGCAAGAGGTTTTGGGGGCAGTGAATTGGGGGGTATTATCGGGACCTTCTTATGCGAAGGAGGTTGCGCAGGGCAAGCCGACTGCTTTAGTGATGGCTTCGCATGCGCCCCTATCCATGGTT
>MIDO01000077.1:0-183 GCA_001831055.1 Verrucomicrobia bacterium GWC2_42_7
ATGAAATAGGCTTTTCCACAACCGACGCCCCTATCAATTGCACGTAGGGCAAGGATGTGAGCGAAGGATGCATTTTCGACGTGTGTGATTCCCACATAATTGTCTCCATTTCCAATGATACGGAGTTTTTTCTCTTTTGCGCGTTGCAACACACGAGGGATGAGGTGGTTATCGCCTACACCC
>MIDO01000077.1:372-978 GCA_001831055.1 Verrucomicrobia bacterium GWC2_42_7
GTTTTTCAAACAGGCATTAATCACGTTTTGCGTAGCCACTACATTGGCCCTATAAAACGAGTCTTTGTGACCCCAGATATCGGCCTTGGCTGCTACATGGAAAACCGCATCGACCCCACAACTGGCCTCAAAGACATCCTTTTCGTGATCAATTTGACCAGAACGAATTTCTATATCCTTATGACTGTGAACAAACTTACGATTTCTCGTCAAAATGCGAACAGAATGCCCCTCCGCCAAAAGGTCCCGTACCACATAACTGCCCAAAAAACCCGTACCACCTGTAACTAAGATTTTCATAGTAAATGAAATTTTATTGGTAATGCAGGAACCCCTTTCTTTTTGAGGGAAAAAAGAAAGGGGTTCCGGACCTCCCCCAAGAAAAACCAACAATCGTACTAAACAAATTCTTCGAATTTATTTGGTACGATGGGATTAATTTCCTCATTTTATTAACGATATCTTTCAAATTAACTATGTCATTATATTCCGAAATAGGTACTCGTTTCTTTATACCCTCCAAAGAAACTATTGCGCGGATGTAAATTCCGCAAGGAATTTATCTCAGCGCAAATAACTCCTTTTCGGAAAGGGGCTTGGGGGAAA
>MIDO01000077.1:1003-5437 GCA_001831055.1 Verrucomicrobia bacterium GWC2_42_7
CCGTTTCCCACTCTTCCTACCTGCCTCAAAGCTTCATAAGTTGCTATGCCTGCGCTGGTTGAAAGATTTAGGGAGCGCATAGCCTCGTTGTAATGGGGGATTTTTATTTTAAAGTCTGAGGAGATGGATTCATGAAGCCAAAGGGGGCAGCCTGCCCCCTCGCTACCAAACAGGAGCCCATCTTCGTCTTCATACGATGCATCCCAAAATGTCTTGGTTGCTTTCGTGGTGAACATCCAGATGCGTTTTGGCCGTTGGGGGTGTTTGACAAAGCTTTCCCAGTTATCATGGTGTACTAAATCAAGCGAATACCAATAATCCATCCCACTACGCTTCAAGTGTTTATCACTTATCTTAAATCCCAACGGGTGTATCAAATGCAACCGCGATCGGGTACAGGCACTCAGCCTCCCTATATTCCCCGTATTCTGCGGAATCTCCGGTTGAAATAATATTATATGTAACATGGCGTTCTGATATGATTTGGAGAAAACCGCTTTTAATCACTTAAACACGGATTTCCCTAAGCCCCTTTCCGAAAAAGAGATCGTTGCGCGGGAGTAAAATTTTTTCAAATTTTACTCCCGTGCAACGATTCTTTTGGGAATGACATTGAGAAAATCCGTTTTGAGCAAAGGAGTCTATAATTCTTTTACCCTAAAGGCCATTTTCAAAAACCAATCCGAACAAAAAGTTTTTTCGCCAAAGAAAAACTTGAAAAATTTTGCTTTGGCGACATTCGCTTTTCTTTGGAAAGGGCGAATTTTTATACGTTTTTTCTTTTCCCGAGAAAAGAAAGGTTTTCGCATCCATCCCTACCTATACCTTTTAGTGATATAGCGATCGGCTTCGCGGAGGATGGTTTTTCGTTTAAGGTCTTCGCGTTTGTCGTAGAGTTTTTTACCTTTGCAGATAGCTAGTTCTACTTTGATAAGTCCCTCTTTGAAATAGAATTTTAGGGGAATTACGGTTTGACCTTCGGCCTCTATACAGGTCTTCAACTGCTGTATTTGTCTTTTCCTGAGCAACAACTTACGGGCTCTTTTCGTGGCGTGGTTATTGATGTTTCCAAAAGTGTACTCGTCAATATGTGCATTAAAGAGAACAGGTTGCGCGCGTTCAAACCTTACGAAAGCATCGTTGATCTGGGCCTTACCATTTCTGATGGATTTTACTTCTGTTCCTTGCAAAACGAGGCCTGCCTCCAATTTTTCCAGAATTACATACTCATGGAAAGCCTTGGAGTTTCGGATTTCTTTACAGCGGTTTTCGTTTTTCTTCCCGGACACAGTCTCTTAGGTGTTGGGACCTTCATACAACTCATAAGAAATTTTTCCTTCGATAATCTCTTTGAGTGCAACATCTTCCCATGCCAGTTTTTCCAAAGATTGGATGAATGGATTTGCCCCATTCTTTAACTGACGCACGCGTTTCGATACCACATTAATAAGGATATTCGGGTCCTTTATCACTTGATTGGCTTGCTTAATATAATCGTCTCTCACAATTAATTCCCTTCTGTGTGGGCATCTCTTGTGGAAAACCCCTTTTGGTCCCCCAAAATAGGTTTTCCACAAGCCCTTTTCCGAAAAAGAGTTTTTTCGCAAAAGTAAAATTTTACAAATTTTTCTTTTGTGAAAGGTAACCTTCTTCTTTTTTGAAAAAAGGCGCTTAGAAGTGCCCTATTGTTAAATACTCTGCTAAACTGCCCTCATTGCAAGATTATTGCAACTATTTTTTTGTGGAAATAAAATCCCACATTCGGGAAATATATTTTAGACACCTAAAAGCGGGGCTCCCGCAGTTTTTAGAGGCCTCTAGGGTTCCGGATGCATAAACTTTATCCTGCTATAAGCTTGCGTTTGGGTAGTAGGTGGGTTATGAAGAGGTTGTTGAGAAAAAAATGGAGTTGGTAAGGGTCAATATTGATGGACGTGAGTGTGAGGTCCCCGTGGGGACAAATGTAATCCAGGCGGCGGCTAAGTTGGGGATAGAGATTCCTCATTTTTGTTATCACACAAAGCTGAGCGTATCAGGGAATTGTCGTATGTGCTTGGTGGAAATGGGGATGCCCATCAAAAACAAGGAGACAGGCGAAATTATTAAGGACGAGAAGGGTCCGACGCGCATTAGCTGGGGAAGCAAGCCAGTCATAGCTTGCGGGACTGAAGTAGTGGATGGAATGCACATTCGAACAAGAACAGAAAAGATCAAAGAATGCCAACGCGGAGTTATTGAATTCCTCTTGCTTAACCATCCCCTGGACTGCCCCATTTGTGACAAGGCGGGCGAATGCCGTTTACAGGAGTATGCCTTTGAATTTGGACGCGGTTACAGTCGTTCGCACGAGGAAAAAAACTGCAAGCCCAAACAAACGCAAATAGGAGAACGCATCATTTTAGACGACGAGCGCTGCATATTGTGCTCTCGTTGTATTCGCTTCTGTCGTGAGGTGATTAAGGAAGATTATTTGGGATTTACGGATCGCGGCAGTTATACCACGCTCACCTGCTTGCCAGGGAAACCTTTTAATAGCAATTATTCTTTAAATACGGTTGATATCTGTCCTGTAGGTGCATTGACGAGTACCGATTTCCGATTCAAAATGCGGGTTTGGTTCCTCAAAAAGACGCCAAGTATATGTACCGAAAGCAGCACGGGAGTAAACACGTTTGTATGGAGTCGAGAGGGAAAAATATACCGCATCACTCCCCGAAGAAATGACGCTGTCAATGGACATTGGATGACAGATAGCGGCCGCTTGCTCTACAAGGAACAAGAAGGGGAAAGGCTTTCCCGTTATTACTTGGATGGCGCCCATACCGATTATGAAGAAACGATTGTTCGCATTGCAAGCTTGCTCGAGGAGGGGAAAGTGGCCTGCATTTGTTCCGGGCGGATGACTTTGGAAGAACAATACCTGCTTTCGCTGATCATGCGGAAAGTCAATGGCAAGGTATGGCTAATAGGCCATGATGAAGAAGGAGATGGTTTTTTAATCGATAAAGACCGAACACCCAACGTCCAAGGAGCACTGCTCACTGGCCTCACAACAACCAACCCAATCACCTCGCTAAATGAACTTAAAGAAAGTATCGAGAAGAACCTCATAAAAACGCTCATTGTCTGCAATGAAGATTTGGCCCAAATCGGCCTTAATCCTGAATTACAAAAAAAAGTGAAGTTAATCCACATTGGCACTCGCCGTCATCCCGCCTCCTCCACTATAAGAGCAGAGATTCCTTCCCTTACCGTCTTTGAAAAAGACGGCACCTTTATCAATCGCCAGCGCCGATTACAAAAATTTCATCAAGCCGTTCCCTTTAGACCCGGAGTCTTTCCCGATTACTGCTTCTGGGACAGCATCCTCAATTTCCTACAATCCCAAGAAACCTCCTTCCGCCCCTTAAACGACATCTGGACCTCCATGAGCCAGCACCTCGCCCCTCTCAACAATATCCACTTCTCAAAAATCCCCCTCGATGGCATCCAACTTGAGGGAACGGTTTTATAGTGATAGCAAAGGCAAGTTAAGAAGTGACAAGGTGCGAAAACCTTTCTTTTTGCGAAAAAAAGAAAGGTTTTCGCGCTTTCCAAATAAAAACGAATGATTTGGCGCTTAAAGTCTTACAGACTTTAAGCGCCAAATGGGAGGGACTTATCTTTCATTCAAAATCAGCATAAAAACTACCTCCATTGTCAATAGGTTCTATAGTAAAACGCATTGACAGTCGAGACGCTTTTACGGTTCCCCTCGAAAGATCCAATGGCCTAAATTTATTTGGCAATCAAAATCTGCAAGATTTTGATTGCCAAATCATTGGTTTTTCTTGGGAAGGTTGCGGAAACCCTTCTTTTTGAAGAAAGAAAGGTTTTCGCAATTTATCGCAGCAGCATGCTATGCTTACTTCACCCCCTCACCATATCACAGATTTGGCGAATAGCGCCACGGCCTCCGTTAAAGGAAGAAACATATTTACATACCTTTTTGACCTCTTCGACAGCATCTGCAGGACAACAAGGAAATCCACTCAATAAGAGAGCAGGGAGATCCGGAAGATCGTCCCCAACATAGGCAACCTCTGAAGAACTGACCTTGTAAAGGTCCATGAGCTCCTTCAAGACTTGCCCCTTATCAGAAACTCCTTGGCAAACGTGATCTATGTGCAACTCAGATGCACGCCTTTTCACCGCTTCAGATGTCCTTGCAGTTATAAAGGCTGTCTTGATCCCTTTTTTGTGAAGAAGCGCCAGCCCCAATCCATCCTTAGAATTGAAGCTCTTGATCTCCACCGCCGACACCCCATTATCACTATACGTAATGGAGCCGTCCGTTAGGACCCCGTCCACATCACAAGCAAATAATTTAATTTTGTTTTTCATAGTTTGTAAATAGATGATTTTTTTGGGGAAAACCCATTTTGGTCGCCCAAA
>MIDO01000078.1:0-1159 GCA_001831055.1 Verrucomicrobia bacterium GWC2_42_7
TTTTTGAGAGCAAGGCTGCCGTTAGGAGCCTTACCTATGACCTCAACCCCAGAAAATGAAGACAAAATATCACCCAATATTTTTCTGTATGTAATGGTATCGTCTACAATGAGAACGCGCAAGGGTGTTGAGTTTCCTTCCATTTCTTATGAGTTATGAAGAGTTTACAGCTAGCGTTTGAGGGAAGCAACTAAAAATTATCGGACGGACGGATAATTATGGACAGGCTGTTGAATGAAGAAATGGTTTAGCATATTTCTAACACCTTCCTTATCTAATTTTAGTTCATAGCCATCTAATCCAACTTCTTTACTTCGTTCAAGGAACGAATGAGTAATAGACGAAACCAGAGCGACAACAGGCATGTTTTTGATAGGGGGTGAACTACGAATCTTTCTACAGAGCTCCAACCCATCCATTTCTGGCATCTCGATATCCGTCAGGATGAGGTCGTAATGATCCGAATTAATGCGTTCTAGGGCTTGTGCTCCATTATTAACAACCTCGAAATTGACTTGGAAATCGGTCAAAAACCGAGAGGTTGTTAAGGAGTAGAAGGGGGTGTCCTCAACTACCAAGACTTTTTTGTTTTTGAAAAAGGGTTCATTCTGAGGCTCTGGGGGATTAATGATATTAACCAATTGATGAATATCGAGAAAAAGGGTCAACTTTTCATTAATGATACAAGATCCCAAAAGCCCACGGCATGGCAACACATTGGAAGTGAATAAGATCGGACGTTCCAGTACATCAACAATTTTCGAACAAATAATGCCAATGGGGTTTTTTAGAAGTTGAGGAATAATGACATACATTTTATCTGGAAGGGAAGTCATTTTTGCCACGGGGAGGAAATCATCCAACTGTATTAATCGAATGGCGTTACCTGCATGTTTGAAGAATATTTTATCGCCGATATTGGTAATTTGGGAAGAGGTAATTTTTTCGAGGCGAGAAACCATGGACAGGTTGATAGCAAAAATTTCCTCTCCTTGATTTTGGAATAATACGACTGTCTGAGATTCGGCTTGAACCTCATGTTGGGCACTTTTCCCTATTTTACCCTTCGTCTCTTCATAGTCATCAAACTTTAGGCAAGCGAGGTTTGCAATGCCTTCTGCATCAAGGATCATAGCGACCTTGCCGTCCCCGGTGAGGG
>MIDO01000078.1:1186-5430 GCA_001831055.1 Verrucomicrobia bacterium GWC2_42_7
GTCATAAAGCTTATCGACGATAAGGCCATAATGATTCTTGTCTATCTTGAGAACGACAACATGTCCTTGCCTAGAAATTATCTTTTCGGAAATAACCTGATTGCGCTTAAAGACATTGGCAGAGTCAACGGATTCCTTTGAGTTGGGGTTATAATCGGAATCCAAAATTTCCTCCAAGCTAACGAGAGGAAGTAATTTTCCGCGAAGTCGTAAGACAGAAGAGCCTCGAACGACTTCAATTTTGTGAGAATGATCGATCCTGACAATTTCGACAAGATTTACTTGAGGGATCGCAAATCGGCGCTCTTTTACGCCTATCATCATAGCAGGTATGATAGCCAGGGTGAGAGGCAATTTGAGGAAAATCCGGGTACCTTCTCCTTCCGTAGAGAAAAGCTCAACACTTCCGTTGAGATTCTCTATACTTGTCTTGATAGAGTGTAGGCCATCATAGCAAGCACGATGTGTTTGTTCTTTTGGGGAGAAGTCGGGATGGAAAATCAGGTCGAGTATCTGTCGATCCAACAAATTGGAAGCGTCTTCGCTTCTTATGATATTGAGCTCAATAGCGCGATCAAGGATATGTTTCGTGCAAATGCCTGCTCCGTCATCGACGACTTCAATATAAACCTGCCCCCCAGAATGATGTGCGGATAAATGGATGAGCCCTTGTTTAGGCTTCCTGCATGTTACTCGATCATCTGGAGTTTCTATACTAAACTCTACAGCATTTCTGATGACTTGACTAAGGGGCTCAGAAAGCACCTCTAAGATGGATTTATCTAATTCAACTTCGTCTCCCTTGGTGTTTACTTGGATTTCTTTGCCAAATTTGAGCGACAAATCCCTGACCATTCTAGAAACCCTGGAAAAAATGACACTGATGGGCTGCAATCGAGTCAGCATTACCTTTTCCTGCATTTCAGAAGTAACTACATTGATGTTTTGCAAAACAGAAGTGATACCAGGAATGAACTCATTGGCCTTGTCTGCTATACGCAGGAGCTGATTTCTCCCCAATACCATTTCTCCAGCGAGGTTCATTAATGCATCGAGAAGGGAAACAGAAACCCTAATGGTTTCTTTCGTTTTCGGATAGAGGTCCTGCGAGAGGTAATCGCCGTTAGTAAAAATATTACAGGTATCCGCAGGAGATTCCTTCTTTACAATAGTGCCCTTATTTTCAGAAACAGGATTCTCGTGTGGAGTAGAAGGAGAACGGCTCTCCTTTGGAATGAAAGGAGCGATGGAGTCAGTCAAGATAGAATCATCGCTAATCTCTTGAACTGTAAAGGAATTAGTCTTTGGAGGCCCCACATCTTTTGACCCACCCTGACTGTATTCGATTTGCTGTGAATCAACCTGTTGCAATTCAATTCTTGAGCGAGCAGGCCTATTCTCGTCTTTAGGATTTCTTTCTGTCTCTTTGATAATTTCTTGAATTTTTTCACGAGGAATTTCTTGGAGTCGTGAAGAGGGGATGTCGCAGGAGAAGTAGAGGACTTCTGGTCTGACGGATGTGGCAAAGAAAATTCTGTGATTTAAATCAACATTGAGATCATCTAATAATGAGGTAATTCCGGAGGTATCGAAGTAAGAATCAAGAATCTCTCCCAAAGACTCTATCTTTGTATAATAATCGTTTAATTTTTTTGATTTAGCAGAAATATTTTTATAGAGCTGCAAGGATATCACATAAAAGGAAGATCCCCTACTAAGGTGAAATCCGATTTTCTTCTTATCTAAGGTAAAAAATTGAAGCGATGTGGGGATCGCCGAAGAACTAGGGACTGCAACTGCTGAGATAATGGAAACAAATGACTGTATTAGCTTTATATCTGTTTCAATATCAACATGTTCCAATTGAGAAATGTTATCAATGATATAGCGAAGCTTTCGAATGCAAGAGAAGAGAGCTTGATTGAGAGCCGGTGAAGCCTGGATTTTCCCCTCTCTGATCAAAGAAATCGTGTTTTCAATGTAGCGACAGAGGACGGCCAATTTATCTAAGCCAAAAAAAACAGAAGCTTTTTTTATTTTTGAAATGGATAAAAAGACTTTATAAATAGCATCTAACCCTTTCTTATCCATTCCGAGATCAGCAAGCGTAGGCTCAAGATCCCTGAGATATTCTCTTACTTCTTGGACAAAAACTCCCAATAGATTACCATCCATACGAGTATCAATTTTTGATTCCGAACGGTTCCTTCAATTTAAAAATTTCAAACAAACGCACGGTTGAAGGGGAAGCGCCCTTTACGGAAAAATGCAAACGGCGCTTTGTTGTTTCTTTATATAGAGCAATCAATAAATTAAGTCCCTGAGAATCAATAACACTGCAATGCTCAACATCTACAACAACCTCTTGAGCAAGGGACGCATTCTCAAAAATTTTTAACAACTCTTGTCGAATTCTTGCAACAGAAGTCGAAACTAAGTCTTCGTCTATGAAGATAGATAGTAATGTATCATTAAAACTGTGTTTCATAATGCGAGTCCTGGGTAATCTATTGAAAACATCGTCAATCTACATTGACAGCGTCGCTGGCGAGCTCAACGTACAAAGATCAAAAAAGTACGCCTCGTTCGCACTCCTTTGTTTGCCTTGTTTTTGGCATTTTTGCTTTTGTATAGGTGCATAAATATACATGTTATTGTTTGTTGATTAACGGGTTATGTTTTTTTTAAAAATTTCTTATCCAGAATTCGCGTTTATCGATTAATTAAACTCAAAAAGGGCTGAAACATTAAGCGTAACCAGAAGGCGATCATTCAATTTGATGACCCCATTCACAAATTTGGAACCAATTCTCTCAGATAAAATAGGCATATGATCTATGTCTTCCTCGTCGAAAATTAATACATCTCCGACCTTATCTACAAGCAATCCAACAAGATCGGGAGACGTTTCTTGGGAGAAATCCTCGATTTGAAGGGCAGAAAGGTCCTTATTTGTCTTAAAAATAATGCTACACGTTTTGCTCGACGGAGATTTCGACTCAAGTCCCAATCGAAGAGCCAAATTGATAACAGTCACGATCTGTCCTCGCAAATTGAGCAGACCGTGTACAAAAGACGGAGCCCGATCTACAGGCGTCACCTCAAAATTGCGATTAATTTCACGAACAAGCAAAATGTCGACACCAAAAAGATCGTCTCCAATAAAGAACGTAATGAATTGTCGATGTTTCATACCAAAACCTCAAGAATCATCCAGGCTTCTACCACCCAAACGCCCCAGCGCATACATCATCGCCTTTTAGTCTGTATATTGCAATAACAATTTTAGAAAGGTGGGGATTGCAATTTGGAGGCCTCCTAAAATTGCAGAAAGAAGTTATTTTAAGTTTCGAGTGTGTTGGACTACGCATTCGTGCTCAGTCACGTACGTATGTACGCTCCTTTGCCCTCAGCTTGTCCGCCTTCTCGAAAGCTTAAACTAACATCTTTCTGTGGGTTTAGAATAAGAAAGCAAAAATAAAAAAGTGTTCGCCTCGTCCGCCTTCTCAAAACTTGAACTCCTGTTTTTCTGGGGGGTTATGCAAAGAGAGTAAAAGAATGGCCCCCCCTAAAAAACCTATTTTTCGGGAAAATGAAGATGTATTTAGGATATATTATGATTGAACCATGTCTGCGCTATAACAAGTTCTGAAAGAATTTATTATAGCGCAGATTACCTCCTTTTCGGAAGGGGTGCGGGGAAACGCTTTTATGCGAATAAAAGCAGTTTCCCCGCAGTTTCTAAATTAGTTGTGCGCAAAAACAAAAAAACCTTTCTTTTCACGTGAAAAGAAAGGTTTTGGATTTTTAAAAATTTTAATAGAAATACTAGAAAAAAAAGAGCACCCCCTTCGAATTATTTTTCTACCGAGTGATTACATCTGCTCGTAGCGTTGACGCAACATATTGGTGAATGCGGCAACCTTCTTTTTTCTCCGCCTAACTTCGCAAGGCTTTTCGAAGTAACGCTTTGCCCGACTGTCACGAAGAATTCCTTCGCGATCTAGCTTCTTCTTTAAGCGCCTCAATGCCTTTTCAATAGGCTCCGTTTTCCTGGTCTTGATTTCTATTGGCATAATTATTAATACGAAGCAACCTAGTTTCTTGATTATATTAAAAGCGTCAACCTTTTTTTTAAGGCTGAAAAGTGTTATTTTAAGTTTCGAGTGTGTTGGACATCAGACTCACATTCGGTCACGTACGTATGTACGCTCCCTCATGTTCGCTTCGTCCGCCTGCTCGAA
>MIDO01000079.1:0-3452 GCA_001831055.1 Verrucomicrobia bacterium GWC2_42_7
CGCATAATAAAAACCGTAAGGGTTTTATTATGCGATTATTAAAAGTGTTTCTTGGAAAAGTTCAGAAAGCATCTGTTCTGTTTTTGAGAAAGCCGGCAAGGTGAATACGACCGAGGGTACGTGTGTACGTAAGGGAGTGTGAATCCGTAGCCCAACATACTCAAAAACTGAACGGACGCTTTCTGTCAGGAAATCATTCTTCTCCTCAAAAAGAAGGGTTTCCGCATCTCCTTCTCAATGCATTTAACTATATCTTATAACTCCCAATTCTTTCAACCAGCGTCGATGGGGCCCCGATAGGGTAACTTGGTCGAGAGATTGTAATGGAATCCAAGTGTTTTGCGGATTTAGGGTCGAGGCATTATCCAGGCCTTTGACTCGGTAAATTATTTCACGGATGGATTCATTACTAATACCACGGCGCTTCTCGAGAATTTTTTCGCAAGAAGTTTCAGGAGCAAACGATACCGAATGTTTTTCAGGTAACTCGTATATAGATGACAACCGCTTTGCGTTCTCGTGGGCACAGAATAAAAGGATTTTCTCTGAATGGGAGTCAATCCACAGAATCCGTTCGATACTGCGTTGTTCCGTCTTTCGTGGAACAAACTTAGGGAAATTTTCCGGATTCTCTTTTTGCCAACTTAGGCAATGTTTTTGTACAGGACAAAACAGGCATAACGGTTTGTAACGCGTACAAACTTTTGCCCCTAATTCCATCATGGCTTGATTATGAGTCCCCGGATCCTTGGTGTCTAATAACTCGTACGCTTTGGGCTTAAAATACTTGGCAGCTTCTGTATTGCCCTTAAAAACACAGTCTGTAGCCGTCACCCTAGCAAGAACACGGATAACGTTTCCGTCTACAACAGGCACAGGGTCGCCAAAGGCAATACTCCCTATGGCTGCCGCAGTATAATCACCAATCCCCTTAAACTGCAGCCATCCTTCGGCAGTCTGAGGGAAAGAACCGTTCAATGTAACTTGCTTAGCCAAGGCATGCAGGTTCCTAGCTCGAGAATAATATCCCAACCCCTCCCACATTTTGACAACTTCGGTTTCTGTCGCTTCAGCGAGAACTTCAAAGGACGGAAACTTCTCTATCCACCTCATAAAATAGCCCAAAACCGTGTCGACTTGCGTCTGCTGCAACATAAACTCCGACACAACTGTTTTGTACGCAGAACAATCCTCCCGCCAGGGCAGCTTCCTCGCGTTCGCACCATACCAATCTCTTAATTGTTCATAAAATTTCATAAAGAATAATAGGTCGGGAAAACTTTCTTTTCGCAAGAAAAGAAAAGGTAGCTCCCCTAATTAATCATGTCATACAACGAAGATAGCCATTCCGCTGGAGACAGGTTATCTTTTGGGGATAAAAGTTGCCGGATCTCAATGGCTTTTTCTTGGAATCGGGAGCGTACTTCAGGATTGGAAGTCGATTCCAAGAATTTACAAAGGTTGCTTGCAGACGCTTGATGTTGAATAAACTCAGGATAAAGGGTCTCTTTCAATAAGATGTTGGCTATTCCAAGGTAAGGAATTTGTACAATGAGCCTCCCAAGTAAATAGGTCAACCAATTCACCCGGTAAACAATCGCCCCCGGTATCCCTGCCAGTGCGCACGATAATGACATCGTCCCTGAACTTGTCAAAACTGCACTCCCTTTTACAGTCCCTGCGTCATTCCGACACAATCGGATATGCCCCTTCAAATTCGGGTATTTTTCTAGCTTGTCCTCCAATATTTTACAAATCTCTTCCGATGGATAAAGAACCACCGCTTCCGCTTCCCGCCGTTTCTTTAGAAATAATTCAAAAGCATCCAACATTGCAGGAAAAATACGAGAAACGGCTACCCTCCGACTCCCTGGAAGCAATAATATCGGCGCATCCAACTCATATTCAACAGGAAGCATCGCTTCTTTATCAACAAAAGGATGTCCCACAAAGGAAACCGGTAACTGAGTGTCTTTAAAACAATCCACCTCAAAAGGGAAAATCACCCCCAACGAATCGATCAAGCGTTCCATTTTAAAGCGACGCCTAGCCTTCCAAGCCCAAATCTGCGGACTAATATAGTAATATAAAGGAATGAAGCCCCCCCCCTTCCTGCTAATCTTTCTTCTAAATAACAAATCAGCCACATAAAGGTTAAGTCCCGGGTAATCAACAAACAAAATTGCCTTCGGCCGGCATTTCTCAATCCAATTCACTGTCTCCTCTATCAGTGCCTTGAAAAATTTATAATTTTTCAAAACCTCAAACAAGCCCACTACCGAGAAGTGCATCATATCCAGTATCAGTTCCGCTCCGGCCTGCTCTACACCCCTCCCCCCCATCGCACAAACATGTACGTTCGGATGCGTCGCCTTGAATCCCGATATCAGCTTAGCTGCGTGTTCATCGCCAGAATGCTCTCCCGCAATCACCAGTAAATCAGGTCTCTTAAAAGGTATTTTTAACATGTTGCGCATTTATATTGAGTAATAAGATTTGGGGAAAACGGCTTTTAGTCGCCTAAAAATGTTTTCCCCAAGCCCCTTTCCAAAAAGGAGTCATTTGAGCAAAAACAAAACCTATCGATTTTACTTTTGCGCAAGAGTTCGCTTTGAGGAAAACCAAAGAACTACCTATCGTGCAATAAAAATCGTAAAATGGATGCCTCTAGCGTCCTATTTTTATCACAAAAACAAGAAAAGATACTTTTCGGAAAGGGGCCAGAAAAACGCAAGTTCAATTTTTCGAGAAGGCGGGCAAGGTGAGTGTGAAGGAGCGTACGTTGATATGTGACTGAACACGAATCCGTAGCCCAACACACTTGAAAATTGAAATCACTTCTGTTGGGGGAACACTTTTCTGGGGGACCAAAAGCAGCCCCCCCCCCTTTTTTCCTAAAATCCTTGAGAACGGATGAGTTCTGTAACTTTGATAGCGGCCTCTAGAGCGGCACGGCCCAAAGGACCTCCCACCTTTGGCTCCTGAGATTGAATGATACAATGAACAAACGAGTCTAATTCGAGTTTTAGCGGTTCCCCTTTCTCAAGAGGGACTTCCTCCTTGATCAGATTAATACCGTCCTTCTTCAACAAATGCCCCGTTTGATTCATAAAATCAAAAGAAAGGTAGCTGAATGGCTGAAAAACACGGATCTCTCTCAATTTTTTTAAGCTTACTCGACTGGTATTGATGTTTGCAACGCAACCATTTTCAAAAGTTATCCTTGCGTTCGCAATATCTTCTGTATTTGACAAAACCCTAACTCCCACCGCATCTATTTGCTTAATGGGAGAATTCGCAAGCTGCAAAATAATGCCAATGTCGTGAATCATGAGGTCTAAGACAACCCCAACTTCTGTCCCACGGGGCGTGAATGGCGCTAAACGATCCGCCGTAATATAACGAGGGTCTTTCACTGCCCTCTCAAGAAAGCCCATCACTGGATTAAAATG